>NZ_JBQHQF010000003.1:0-133903 GCF_052067635.1 Collinsella sp. HCP3S3_E5
AGGCAAAGCCAAAGAGAGAAAGAGGCACGCCTTTGCCAAACCTGAAACCTTTCCTTGCCACGTGTGAAAAGAACCGCTGCCTCAATTGAAAGCCCGAGCTTGACACAAACAGGCCGTGATGCCGTCGATGACGGCGTCGGTGACGTCGTGGAGCTCGCCCGAGTCCCAGGCGTCGTCGAACTGCTTGAGCAGGGCGCGCGACTGGGAGGCGTCCAGGCGCATGGTCACGTCGGGAGCTTCCGCGGGGCTGTCGCAGCCGAGCTTGCGCGTGGTGAAGCCGTCGAAGGGCATGTAGGCTACGTTGTCGTCCGTCTTGTCGATATCCATGAAGCCGCTCATGCGCCCCTCGCCCTCGAAGGAGCGGAAGCGCGCCTTGCGGCGGATCCAGTTGGCGCATTCGGTCGCGACGGCCTTCTGCGTGAGCTCGTTGCGCAGCCTGATCTCGAAGTCGGTGCCGCAAAGGCCCTGCTCGCGGGATAGGCGCGGGATGTAGAACTCGCGCTTCTCGCGCGCTGGGCGCTGCTTGGTGAACGCCTGCGACGTGAAGACGAAGCGCAGCTCGTCGATGCCTTCGAGCTGCTCGGCGAGTTCCTGGTAGGCGTACATGGAGAACACCGACGCGGCTATCGCCACGCGGTCGCCGGCGGCTATGTTGGCGACGAGGTCGTCCTTGACGATGCGCGCCCTGTTGTCGAAGAAGTCGGGTTGCATGGGTTCTACGCCCCCTTCTTCGCGAGCTCTTCGATCATGCACGTGCGCACGAAGGCGGAGAAGCTCATGCCCCGCAGGGCCGCCTCCTCCTTCGCCGCGTCGCGCAAGGTGTCGGGAATGCGCAGGGTCACGGAGACCTGGTCGCCGTTCACCAGGAAGCTCCTGATCTCCGTCTCGTCGGGATTGCTCTTGATGAGCTCCTTGTAGCTATCGGGCATTTGCGCTCCCATCGCTCGAAATGCAATACAAATGCGTCCGAAAGTATTATAGCGGTGTATTAAAAGAGACCTTCGGTGCGAGCGGGTGAACGGCGCTGCTGTCTGGTTGGGCCGTGTCGTCAAGTGTCGATGGCCTGGTTGTCGTTTTCGTTATCAGCACTGAGATTCGTGTCTGCGCAATTCGCTTCTGTAGGGGACGTACCGTCGGAATAAGGCGAGGATCTCACCCGCGTAAAACTATGCTTCAATTCATATGCAGTAGCAGCCATAGCAAGCGTCGCAAAGATATGAGACATAGATACTCAATCGGCTTTGTGCCCTCCATGGCTAATATGTCATTCAACGGGCGTTTAGTCCTAGACGGCAAGAACAAAGAGGGGACAACCGTAAACGAAAGCAACCGAAGCGAATCTGCTCGACTTTATGGGTGTCGCGAAGATGCAGTTCGTCATTCCCGTGTGCCACCGAATTTACTCTTGGAGCGAAAAAGAGTGCGGAGCGCTTTGCGATGACGTTATGCAAGCGGGCCGTGATGGCGTGTCGCATTTATCTCAGCGGCGCTCTTCATGCACGCCATCTTCAGATCGATAACAGATGGGATATTCTGCTCGATTGTGGCTTGGATATTTGGCAACGTTTTGACATATTGAAAGCTGTCTGCCCGAAATGCGTCGCGTGAAAGCGTTTGAGCTTACCTACATGAAGGCGGGCGAACAGTAGGCTGCATGCGCCTTCCATTTTGAAGGAGAGAGACTCGGTGTATTCTTATCAAGTTCCTGACGGTTTCGGTCGGCGTGTCGAACAGTATCTAGCGGCTATTGTCCCGGATACAAAAGCTCTTACGGACTTACGACGTTGCCATTACGATTATGAAGACCTCGGTAACGCTTATTATGCGGGGATTAGACCGTCCCCCTGGGATTCAAATGCTATGGATGTAACCTTGCTTGGCCCGTCAGCGTCCATAGATCGCTTGCGCGAAATGAAGACCCTCCTTAATACGGCTGTTTCCAAGGCGTTGAATACGTCTGTGACTGGTCTTCTGCTGCATGAGCTGTTCTTGATTGATGACGTCGCGCCGTCCTCTCCTTCTTTTGCCTCTGATCAGGACAGATTCGATGTTGATGTTAAAAATGCTCAGATGATCAAAAAAGAAATTGTGAGGATTGGGGAGAACTTAAGTAAAAATAGCCTGTATACAGACGCCATTTCCGAGGATTCCATCAACGACTTCTTTCGTGATTTCTTGGACCGGCTGGATTGCTGTGAGGTCAAAGACCAGACTAGGCATGGGCTCTCCTCAAATGGCTCAGCGGCCGGGGAAGTCGATATTCTCTTGCAAAAAGATGGGCGCGAGGCGGCAATTATTGAAGGGCTTAAGCTGTCGTGCGTAAATGCTAGCTATATTGGTGAGCATATAAGAAAGGCAACAACCAACTATAATCCGCTCGGAACCCCGGTTTTTATTCTTGCTTATGTATCAACAAATGATTTTGATAAGTTTTGGTTGCGCTGTTTGGAGTTTTTAAAGAATTACTCCTTTGATGCAAAAGTGAAAAAGTCAATATTCCCCGAAACTGCCCCAAATGCTGCCTGTAGGCTGGCGTCGGCTGTTCTCTCACGTGATGGCTACTCTTTTCCGTTTTTTCTTTATTGCGTTCAAACTCATTAAATGAGTTAAATAAGTTAGCTCAATTATTAGAGGGATCCGGCAATACCAGCGAGGCACCCTATCCGTTCTGTATATCTATCCGGCAAGATCTTTCATAGAAAGGTACTTATGATTCAGCAAGTTGCTTTCGAAGTTCCCGCAGAAATTGCGGTGGGCCTAGCTTCGGGTAAGTATGTCCAATGGGGCGGTGTTGTGCGCGACGGCGCCGGGCATATTGTTCGGCATCTTAAGCCTGCAGATGTTCAAAATGGGGCCAACAAAGCGCTGCGTATAGCTGACCAGGCGGTTCAGCTTGCGAAACAGAACAAGAAAGTTGCTATAGCTGCGCTTGCGGTTGCGGGCGTAGCTGCGGTCGGCGGAGGCGTCTATGCGGGAGTAACTCGCGTGCGCCACAGCAAAGAAGGCGCGTTGCGAAAGAAGCGGATGGCAGACTTTAACTCCGCATTCTCGGAATACCTTAAGGCTTTGGGGGATGGCGAACTTACGATCGAGATGATTGACAGATTGGAAGGCGCCATAACTGCTCTTAATGACGGCAGGGAAGGCTTCACAGTCGAAATTAAGGGCGAGCAGTTTGAGGACATTGTTAAGTCCGTGCGCGACTACACTGATCGTCTGTCCAAGGCGAATGGCGAGAAGACCTCCAATGCCGTTCTTAAGCTGTTCGAAAAGAAGCCGAATGATATTGAGGGACTGAAGGAGTGTCTGAATACCCAACGAGGGATACTTTTGAGAGCGGCATAGAAGAGCCGCTATATTCGAGATATGGGTTTCTACACTCTCGTACGTCAAGCGTTCGAGCTCTCTGCAGCTGTCTATGTTCGCTCATCGCTCGTGATTGACTCGGGAGATTCTGACCACCGACATTTTGGCAACCAGATTACGGAAAGCGGGCTCACCGATCTCGGTGAGCCCGCAGACGTTGCGCATGCCGTTGTGGTTGCCTAATTTGAAGGCTGAGGCTGAATCTGCTGAGGGATGGATGCGAGGTATCTGATGGCGAGCTAAAGCCTGATGCTGATAATGCCAATGGTGCTGGCGAGAAGAATGAGGGCTATCAACGCAATCACAACTGCCAAAACTGCATACAACTGCTTCATTTTGCCTCCTGCCGAACTGGAAGAAATGAGTTCAATAACTGCTGATAGAATTCTACCAGCAGATTACTACTCAACGGTATGAGTGAGGCGTGTTTTGGAACATAGCAAACATGAGAGGGGCGTTCAGTCCGAATGTACCTCCGGGCATGATGAGCGTGTGGAAGTGTCTCGAAAAGAAGCGGTCGAGGCGAATGACAAGTGGGGTAAGAAGGTTGCCAAGTTTTTTGGAAAGCTGTCGACCAAGGTAAAGATCGCTTTGGTCGTGGTCATAGCGGTGACCCTTGTCGGATTTTTCGGCTTCATCCTCCCTTCAATGCTCGATAACGACGAAACTCAGTACCTCACGACATCGGATCTTAAGTCTGCTGTAGATATCGACAGTCTTTCTACGGTTGATTACACCTACCACGGCATCGTCGAGAAACACGGCAGGTTCCTCTGGATGGATCGCGTGGAATATCGCGTTAAATACGAGGCTCACATTCGTGCATCGTTTACGATGAGCGACATCCAGTTTGGCATCGACGAAGAGAATAAGGTCGTTACCGCCTATCTCCCCAAAGCGCAGGTTGGCGAGCCTCAGCTCGACAATAGTAAGTTTGGCTACCTTCCCGAAAACGCAACTGCAGATATAAAAGATGTTCTGTCACTTTGTCGTAAAGATGCCGCAGACGAAGTCGATAAAAAAGAGATTAAAAAACAGGCGGACACGAGCTTGCGGGATACCGTGAAGGCCCTGACGCTGCCGCTTATCGAGGGTGAGTACGAGCTTGATTTCAAACCGTTGGCCGATTACAAGGGGGAGGCTGACTCCAATGCGTAAACCATGGTTGGTATGCTTTGCCCTCGTGGCGGCGCTGTCGCTTACTGGGCTTTCGGGTTGCGCAAAAAAAGACGAAGAGCCTGATTTTTCGGATTATACGAAGATTGCCGAGCTTGCTACCGTTGAGTGCAGATTCCATAACGTCGCGGAAATCTATAACGACGGCACCAATATGTTGTTTGGGATAAACGTGGGATACAAGAAAGCGTGGTTCGAGTATGACGGAACGGTGCAACTGGGCGTTGACGTCTCCAAGGTAGATGTCAGTAGGCCGGACGAGAACAATGTCGTAACTATCACAGTCCCTAATGCGCAGATCCTCGGTCAGCCCCAAGCCGACGAGAGCACCTTTTCCGATATCTATAGCGATACCGGGTTGCTAACTCCTATTACGACAGTTGACCAGTCTGCTGCGCTTGAAGAAGCCCAAAATGAAATGATAAAAAGTGCCGAGGGCAATTCAGCATTGATGAACAGCGCCCGTGAAAGAGCTAAAACTCTCTTGAGTCAGTACGTCACTGGAATTGGTGAGCGGATGGGCGAGAAGTACGAAGTTCAGTTTAAGGATGCAGAATAGGCTGACTTACAATTGCCTTGCTTGAGAGGGGCTTCGGATATGAAGGGCCTCCCATTTCTGGTTGTGTTAGAGATGGGAGGCCTCTTTTTGTATTCAACATCTCTTTACTGCTGCGTATCTAGCCGCGGCATCAATGAACTTCGCTAGCGCTTTCGGACTGTCAAAGGCAGACACAAGTGCCAGCCTTTTGACACCGTGTGATCAAAGACTGCGCGCCACAATGATGCCTCCTGCGTTCGTCTACGCCATCGCAATCCCACACGCGGCACTCAGCAGCTCGTACTCCCTCTGGCTCCACTGGCGCAGCCCAGCCGCGCGCACGGCGTCGCGGCACAGGTCCAAAAACACCTCAGCGCCCTCGCAGAAGCACTCACGGGCAAAGGTGCCAGATCCGTCCGCAACGCACACGCCGTCGGCGAAGAGCTTCCAGCTAGACGGTTCGCGTGAATCGTCTCCGAGCAGCTTGATCTGCAGTACGTGAGGGTCGCCGGCGGCGCAGAGCTCTTCCTCGAGCACCTGCACGGTAAAGCGCATCTGGTGGGAGAGGCTGCTCTTAACCATGGCCGAGGCATAGCCGCTCGGTGCGTCCAGAAGATGCATTCGTTTTGGCTTGGCTGCCAGGTTGTGGAAGTTGCGCTCACTGCGCACGGAGAAATTGTCCATACGGACTCCTTTCATCGATGTTGGCAGGGCCACCGTGCCTCTTGGCCGGTTGGCGTCGGGATCGTGGAGCCAACTCTCTACCCCGACTCTGGATAAAACGCGCCCGCTCCTTGCGGGCACGATGGAGTGTATCAGCGCGCGCGGACACAAATCAAGCGCGCCTGCGAAATGATGTGCAGACGGCGCTTGATTACGCGGCAATTATTCGGCCAACATTCGGAAAAGTGTCGAAATCGGCCGTAAGAAAGTACGGAAAAGTGTCGAATCTGACGGTCTCAACATCTGGAAAAGTGTAACTGGATAACAAAACAGCACGTAGAAGCTGGTGCTACATATGGACGCTTCAGCCGCCCCTAACCCCCGCTACTCGTCCCCGTCGTTGGGGTCGCCCTTGAGGTTGTTGACGTCGAGGTAGTCGTTGCTCTCGTCCTCTTTTTGCTGCGTTGCCGATTCGGACTCGACGGGGCTGCGGAACAGCTGGAATCCCTCAAACGCAATGACGCCAAGTAGCACCACGACAATCGCTATAAAGATAATCTTTGCTACTGGATTGAAATCCAAAAAGCGCGGCGCCTCTTCTGCAGCGTAGTAGTCGCCATAATAATCGTCGTTATCAGTGTGGCTATCGGTGTATGAGGATGTGGGTATAGCTTGCGCATGGTCGTCCGGCTCGTATTCGGAAGCGGACGCGGCGACAAGCGGATTTACCGGCTCGCCGAGCGTCGGCGCTCCGGCAGATGTTTCGTCCAGATCGGCATCAGCCCAGGAATCGAAGGCAAACTGACGGGTCGCAAAGTCGTCGAGATCTGCAATGGGCGGTTCGGGCGCAAGATGCTGCGCCGCGGCGATAAACGATGCCGTCTCGGAGGGATCGCCTGTCGAATGGGTTCCGCCGCCCATGGGCTCGTCGGCTGTCCAGGGGCGATCGCTCATCACGTCGTCGAGGCTCAACGCAAACAGATCGTCTTCGCCCACGTCAAACGCGCGTTTCGCATGCCTGGCGGCAGAAGCGAAGCCTCCGTGGTCGTTGCGCGATGCGTTGCTCGACCCCATCTTGTTCCATCCTTTCGAACTGTCTCGTCCTTCGATTATATGGAACTTGCCTTGCGGCCGAGTCTTGGATTCGTGCATTCCAGAACTCACGCCCAAAAGGGGAGGGGCGCAGACGCGCTGACTATTTGTCGTCGGCCTCTGCCTTTGCCTCGTTGAGGTAGCTATAGAAGCTGTACTTAGAGATGCCAAAGAACTCGCAGGCACGCTCGCTCGACTTGGAAATGAGGAAGGCGCCGCGACGATCGAGGTAGCCAATGGCGCGAATGCGCTCATCTTTGGTCATAAGGGCTGCGGGCTTGCCCACGTATTGCTCGCACTCGCGCAGCAGATCTTCGAGCAAGTCGCCGATGGTTTTGGTAATGGGCTCGGGCTCGGTGTAGCCCGTGCCGTCGGTGCCGGTAAAGGCATCGAGCGAGCGCTCAAAAGCTTTCATGAGCGTAATGTCAAAGTTAATGCCCAAAATGCCGACAGGCTTGCCCTCGTCGTTGCGGATAAAGATGGTCGAGGACTTAAGCAGCTTGCCATCGGCGGTTTTGGTGAGGTATGGCTCGCGGTCGTGCACGTCGGTGGTGTCCTCGTGCATGGACTCAAACACAATATGGCTGGGACCGTCACCCAGTTTGCGCCCGCTTACATGGCCGTTTTCGATCACCACGATGGAGTGATCCACGTCCTCGGTCTCCAGGTCGTGGACGACGACTTCGCAGTTGGGGCCAAACTGGAGCGCCAGGCCGTGTGCAAGGCGCTTAAAAAACTCAATCTGTGCGGGGGTCATGGGTGCCTTCCTAAAAATTAGTTTGGGCACACTTTGCCATAAACCCCACTTGTTCGCAAATAACGAAAGTGCCGCTGCGTTATGAGCGCAACGCCGTCCGTTGGTTCCAGGCCTAAAGCCGGGTTGAGGTAAGCCATGTAAAGGGGGCGCTCTGCCAACCGGCGGGGTGCCCCCTTTTTGCATCGTGGGCGTGCGGGATAAGCGCTTTCGATGTAGATGCCCCGCGACGCGCGTTATGGGTACGATGGCTTCAGGGGAGGTATCGCCATGAAACTTGGTTGCGTCATTATGGCTTCGGGCGAGGGCAAGCGGTTTGGCTCTAACAAGATGCTTGCCGACATCTGTGGAAAGCCGCTGATTCAGCGGACGATTGAATCGGTGCCCAGGGGATTTGACGTTGTTGTTACGACGCGCTGGCCCCAGGTTGCCGAGATCTGCCGTGAGCTGCGCTGCGCGTGCGTACGGCACGATGGCGCGCTCAGGAGCGAGAGCGTGCGCGCCGGCCTTACTTGGGGAGCCGATCGCGATTGGAGGGGCTGCCTCTTTTTGCCGGGCGACCAGCCGCTCGTGAGTTCGGATTCCTTTGAGGCACTCGCCGGTGCTTTTAAGGCCAACGGCGGTGTCGCGCCCGTGCGTCTTGCCCTGAACGGCGAGCCGGCCTCTCCGGTGCTGTTCCCCGCGAGCTTCTTTCCTAACCTTATGGGGCTTAAGGGCAAGGACGGCGGATCGTCGCTGCTGCGCGGTCGTGCCGATATCCAGTTGGTCGAGGCACGTGCCTACGAGCTGTGGGATGTCGACACCGCCAAGGGCCAGCGCCGCGTCTCAGAACACGTTGCGGCCTGCTACGCGCCTCGCTAGCAGGGGGTGCCGCCAGGGTAGCTAATTTGGGACGGGGCTCTTTTAGCTACCCTGCCTACCTGATGATTTTTCTCTCAACATGGGGTAGCTAAAAGAGCCCCGTCCCAAATTAGCTACCCCTGGAGGCTGGTGGCGATGATGGAGCGGTCGAGAGCCGCTTCGAAGCGGGCGGCCATAGCCGGGTCGCTGAGCGCGTCGACTTGGTTGAGTATGACGTGCGCGGCGTCGAGCCTCAGCGCCTGCATCTCGGCATTGAGCACCTGGGCGACGCGCTCGGGCGTGGCGATGTCGGTGGGCTCGCAGCCGCAACGCTCGCAAAAGAGCTCGGGGCGGTGGACGGCTTCGTTGATGGGCTTGCCGAGCCCCGAGGCGCCGACGATCCAGACGATGTTGGCCGTGCCAGAGGGAATCACCGGCTCCCAGGCGGCGTGGGCTTTGAGCGGGAGCCGCTTGCTGCCGTCCGCCTCGGCCAAGACGTAGTTAAAGCGCTGTGCCAGCTCGCCGAGCGGCTCGGCGGGGGCAGAGAGCTTGCCCGTCTCGGGGTCCAAGACACCTGCTTGGCGGATGCTTCCCCGCGCAAGGCCCGCGCAGGCCTCGCAGGTGCAACCGGGGACATGTGCGGCGCCCGGCTTCCAAGGTGCGGAGTCCAGGCGACGACTCGACCCGTTCCATGGCACGCCGGCGACGGGAAACATATGCGTGGTGGTGCAGAGGAGCACGCGGCCGCCCGCGCGCATAAGCTCAAGGCCGAGCGTCTTTAGCAAGGTCGACTTGCCGCCGCTGCCGATAATCGCGGTAATGCCCGGCTCGAGCTTGAGCGCGGAGGCAAGGTTTCCGCTCGTCGTTTCCATCTGTTCACCGCCGTATAATACTGTGATAATAAATAATCATCAGAGTAGCGGTCGAACCGCTTTTGCTCTGCTCAAACCGTAGCACAGGGAGGTGCCCCGGAAATGCTCGTTTATGTTCGCGGCGCCGGCGATATCGCCACGGGCGTCGCCGCCCGTTTGGTGCGCGCCGGCGTGTCGGTTGTCATGGCCGATATCGCGGTTCCCACGTGTATCCGTCGCACGATCAGTTTTTGCGAGGCCATTCGCCTGGGCGAGGTTCAGGTCGAGGGCATTCGTGCCCGCTTGGCGCAGGCGCCGGCAGAGGCGCTTGCCATTACCCAGGCCGGAGATGTCGCCGTTGTGGTGGATCCCCAGGCCAAGATGCTCGACGAACTTAAGCCCGCTGCTGTGGTCGACGCGATCCTGGCTAAGCGCAACTTGGGCACCACGCGCGATATGGCGCCTGTCGTCATCGCCGTGGGGCCGGGCTTTACCGCGCCGGTCGATTGCGATGCTGTGGTCGAGACCATGCGTGGGCATTTCCTCGGCCGCGTCATCACCCAGGGCTCGCCCCAGCCCAATACGGGCGTGCCGGGTGTCATCGCCGGGTATGGCAAGGAGCGCGTTATCCACAGCCCCGCCGCCGGTGTGTTTAGGTCCGACCGCGCGATCGGTGACATCGTGAGTGCCGGCGATGTGATCGGGTATGCGGGCGACACTCCGATGGTCACGCAGATTGCCGGCTGCTTGCGCGGCCTTTTGGCCGACGGCGTTCTGGTGACCGAGGGCTTTAAATGTGCCGACGTCGACCCGCGCGGCGATGCCAGCTATATCAACTATATTTCGGACAAGGCGACGTCGGTCGGCGGCGGCGTACTCGAGGCGCTCGCCATGTTCACCGACGTTTTTAGGGGATAGGAAGCGACGATGGAAAAGCTCGATGTGGTGAATGCTGCGCTTGGCGCTCTGAAGGCCGGTAAGACGTGCGAGCTGGTGGTAGTTACCGGCACGGCAGGGTCATCGCCGCGCGGCGTGGGCGCCTGGATGGCCGTCTTTGCCGATGGCAGCCAAGCGGGCACCATCGGCGGCGGTAAGATCGAGCTCTTTGCGCTGGACGAGGCGCGCGAGCTGTTGGCCGCAGGGCAGTCGCGCCTGGTCCGCTACACCATGGGCGGCGAGAACTCCGATACCGGCATGATCTGCGGCGGAGCCATCTGCCTGTGTTATCTGCACCTGGATGCATCGCAGGCGCCGTTGTTCCAGTCGGTTGCCGACGTCTTGGCGTATCGACGCATCGGCGACTTCGTCATCGACTTTGAACCGTTTATCGCAAGCGCGCTCGAAAGCGACGCTGCCGAATACCATGGCGAGGAGTCGCGTCGCACCATTGTGGGCTGCCCCGGGCTTTCGCTGACGGAAGAGGGGAGTAAGGTCACCTACACCAACGCCGCCTCCGAGATTCCCCCGGCGCACATCGAGACGCTTTGCCCCGAGGGCCTGACCTACATCTTTGGCTGCGGTCACGTGGGCGCCGCGACGGCGCGCGTGCTCACGGCGGCGGGCTTTGCCGTTGTGGCGTGCGACGATCGCCCCGGCACGTTGACGCCCGAATGGGTGCCCGGCGTCTACGACCGTCGTCTGGTCGACTACAAGAACCTGGACGAGCAATGCCCCATCGGTCCGCGCGATCTGGTAGTCGTCGCCACGGCGGGCCACAAGTCCGATATCGATGTGGTGATTCAGGCCTTGCGCGCCAAGCCCGCCTATTTGGGTTGCCTGGGTTCGCGCCGCAAGACGGCCTTTGTGCGGGCTCGCTTGGAGCAGGAGGGCTTTACGCAGGACCAGATCGACGAGCTGCACCTGCCGATCGGCGTTGCCATTCAGGCCGAGGACCCCGAAGAGATCGCCATCTCCATCGCCGCCGAGATGATCCATCTGCGTCGCACCAAGCTCGTCCCCCGCAAGCGCTAGTCGCATCCCAGGGGTAGCTAATTTGGGACGGGGCTCTTTTAGCTACCCTGCCTGCTCGATGATTTTTCTGGGACGGGGACTAAAAAATCATTAGGTACGCAATGATTTTTAAATCCCCGTCCCAGAAAAATCATCTCGAGGCGTTCGCTCACTGTTGGGTAGCTAAAAGAGCCCCGTCCCAAATTAGCTACCCCAGCCCTCTGTCGCATGCGGGTCAAAATGCTACCTGTGCCATATGCCCTATAATGTCCGCCCGTTGGGCGGCATAGGGCCGCTGCCTAGGGTATGGGAGGCGCAAATGGCAGAGTCGGTGGCAGGGGACGCCCTGTTCGAGCGTACGGGAAAAGTTTCGTTTGTGCAGGTATTGCCCCATGCACTGCAGCATGTGCTGGCGGCATTCGCGGGTATCGTTACGCCCGCTATCATCATCGCGTCGGTCTGCGGCTTCACGCCTCAAGAGGAAGCCGCCGTCATTCAGGCGTCGCTGGTCCTCTCGGCGCTTGACATTTTCCTTCAACAGTTCCCCATAAAAGGCATCGTCGGCTCGGGCTTGCCCATTGTGATGGGTGCGAGCTTTACCTTCGTGCCGGCACTTAAAGCGGTCGGTCTTGAGCTTGGTTTCGAGGCCGTGCTGGGCGCTCAAGTTATCGGCGGCGCGCTCGTCGTGCTCTTCGGTCTTTTGTTTAAGCGCGTGAGCTTTCTGTTCCCAGCTCCGGTGCTCGGTACCGTAATCTTTGTTATTGGCCTGTCGCTGTGCCCGGTTGCCGTGGCGTCCATGGCAGGCGGGGAGGGCGCGGCCGATTTTGGCAGCGTCACCAACTGGACCGTCGCGCTCGTGACGTTTGTCGTCACCTTTATGGCCGGTAACTACGGCAAGGGCGCGCTCAAGCTGGGCGGCATCCTGGCCGGTATCTGCGCAGGTTTTGTCGTTGCGGCGGTGTTGGGCATGGTCGACTTCTCGGCTGTCGCGACTGCAAGTTGGTTTGCCCCACCGGCGTTTGGCGCCCATCGTCTGGTGTTCGATCCAGCGGCGTGCGCCGTGGTGGGCGTTGTGGCCATCGTGAACGCCGTGCAGGTTATGGGAGAGTTTGCCGCTGTGTCCTCTGCGGCGCTCGATACCCCCGCGACCGATAGTCAGATCTCGGGCGGATTGATCGCCAATGGTCTCGTCGGTATGCTCTCGGGCTTTTTGGGCGGCGTTCCCACGGCAACCTTTGGCCAGAATGTGGGCATCATCGCCGAGAACAAGGTCGTCAACCGTATGGTCTTTACGCTCGCAGCCGCCATTCTGCTCGTCGCGGGCCTGCTGCCCAAGTGCGCGGCAGTGCTCACGTCCATTCCGCAGCCGGTGATCGGCGGCGCCACGATCGGCGTGTTCGCAACCATCGGCATGAACGGTGTGGTCATGTTTTCCCGCCACGGCCTGTCTCAGCGCGATACCACGCTCATGGGTCTCTCCATCGCCTTTGGCACGGGCATTGAGCGCACGGCCGGCGCGCTTGCCGGCGCTGGATTCCCCGCATGGGTCGACACCGTCTTTGGCGGATCCTCCATTGCCGTCGCCGCACTTGTCGCCGTCGTCCTCAACCTGGTCCTGCCTCGCCAAAAATAACGCCCCATATATGAGTTGCGGTGAAATACGGATTGTTTAAGCCGGTTAAGCCGTCAAACAGTCCCTATTTCACCGCAACGGCTTTTTGGGACCCATTTGTGCGAGGGAGTTGTGGAGTTGTGCAGGCAGACGATGTTTTTCTGGAAATACGCACCCAATGCGCGTATAGTACCGATTGTTTTGTCGGCTCCTGCTGCGTCGAGTCCAAACCGCGAAATGCCATGAGCGGCGCGGATGCAGTCAGGAGGCACGAGGACAACCCACCGTGGCCACGCCCCGTGCTTAAAACCCCAAGAAGGAGTGAACAATGGCAGAAGAGAAGTATGTGCCGCGTCTGAAGGCCAAGTACAACAACGAGGTCAAGCAGCAGCTTCAGGACAAGTTCCAGTACGAGAACGTCATGATGATCCCCAAGTTTGAGAAGATCGTCGTGAACATGGGTGTCGGCGAGGCCGCTACCGATTCCAAGGCCATCGACGGTGCCGTGCGCGACCTGCGCGCCATCACCGGCCAGCAGCCGATGATCACCCGTGCCCGCAAGTCCATCGCTACCTTCCGCCTGCGCGCTGGTATGCCGATCGGCTGCAAGGTTACCCTGCGTGGCGACCGTATGTGGGAGTTCTTCGATCGTCTGACCTCCGTCGCTATCCCCCGTATCCGCGACTTCCGCGGCATCTCCGCCAAGAGCTTCGACGGCCGTGGTAACTTCTCCATGGGCGTCACCGAGCAGCTCATCTTCCCCGAGATCGACTTTGACTCCGTCGATCACCAGCGTGGTATGGACATCACTTTCGTGACCACCGCCAACACCGATGAGGAGGCCAAGGCCCTTCTGGACGCCTTTGGTTTCCCGTTCAAGAAATAGGTTCACCTGCCCTATAAGCGCCGTTCCCACAAGGGGTCGGCGCTTGGGGCGAACAATACTCTATGTGAGGAGGATATAAGTGGCTAAGACATCGATGATCGTCAAGTGCAATCGCAAGCAGAAGTTCTCTACTCGTGAGTACACGCGCTGCCAGCGCTGCGGCCGTCCGCACTCTGTGTACCGCAAGTTCGGCCTGTGCCGTGTCTGCTTCCGCGAGCTTGCACTCAAGGGCGAGCTTCCCGGCGTTAAGAAGGCCAGCTGGTAAGTCACTACCAGCGTTTCAAGCATCCGTTTGGAACAGGGAAAACGTGCTAGTTAGGCTTTGCCGTTAAGGGCGGCGAAGAACCAAGAGCACGTGTTCATCAAGAACGAAGGAGAATCTGTATGAACCTTACAGACCCGATCGCAGATATGCTTACGCGCATTCGTAACGCTAACTCTGTGAACAAGGCCACGGTCTCCATGCCGAGCAGCAAGAAGCTCGTCGAGATCGCTCGTGTTCTGCACGAGGAGGGCTACATCGAGGGCTACGATGTCGAGGACACCGTTCCCCAGAAGACTCTGCACATCACGCTTAAGTATGGCCCCAAGAAGGCTAAGGTCATCAACGGCATCCGCCGCATTTCCAAGCCGGGCCTGCGTAAGTACACCGGCGTTGCCGACATGCCCCGCGTCCGCGGTGGCCTTGGTACCGCCATTATTTCCACCAGCCATGGCGTCATGACCGACCGCGATGCTCGCAAGCACAACGTCGGCGGCGAGATCATCGCTTACGTCTGGTAATTCGCTCGGTAGGTAGAAGGAAAGGAGATCACCGTGTCTCGTATCGGTAATAAGCCTGTCCAGATTCCCGCCGGAGTCGAAGTGGCAGTCAACGGCAACAACGTTGTCGTCAAGGGCCCCAAGGGCCAGCTCGAGCTCGATGTCTATGAGAAGCTCGCTATCAATATCGAGGACAACGTCCTCACCGTTTCCCGTCCCGACGACGAGCGTGAGACCCGTGCCCGCCACGGCCTCACCCGCGCCCTCATCCACAACATGGTTGTTGGCGTTTCCGAGGGCTTCGAGAAGAAGCTCGAGCTCGCCGGCGTCGGTTACCGCGTGCAGCAGAAGGGCAAGAACCTCGAGTTCTCCCTGGGCTTCTCGCACCCCGTGATCGTCGAGGCTCCCGAGGGTATCACCTTCGAGGTTCCCGACAACACCCACGTGAACGTCAAGGGTATCAACAAGCAGCAGGTCGGTCAGATCGCCGCTGAGATCCGCGGCCATCGTCCTCCCGAGCCTTACAAGGGCAAGGGTATCCACTACGTTGGCGAGCACATCCGCCGCAAGCTGGGTAAGGCCGCCAAGTAGTCGTAACCGACTCACTCGCATAAGACCAGCACCCCGTTAGGTGCTGGCAAGATCAACCTTTTTAGGAGTTTACGTATGAACAAGCATAAGGCGAAGCTGGAAGGCCTCAAGCGTCGTCAGCGTCGTGTTCGCGGCAAGATCTCGGGTACCGCCGAGCGTCCGCGTCTTCGCGTGACCCGTACCAACGCCAACATCTATGCCCAGATCATCGACGACAGCAAGGGCTCCAGCCTGACGCTCGTCTCTGCCTCGACCCTCGAGGCCGAGTTCAAGGGCACCCACACCTCGAACAAGGAGGCTGCGGAGAAGGTCGGTCAGCTCGTTGGCAAGCGCGCCATCGAGGCCGGCATCACCAAGGTCGCCTTCGATCGCGGTGGCCGTATCTACCATGGCCGCGTCAAGGCCCTCGCCGACGGTGCTCGTGCCGCCGGTCTCGAGTTCTAGGAGGTATGTAGCACATGGCTCGTAATCAGAAGCAGCAGCGCGAGGCCTCCGAGTTCGAGGAGCGCGTCGTTTACATCAACCGCGTGTCGAAGACCGTCAAGGGCGGCCGTCGCATGAGCCTCGTCGCTCTCGTCGTCGTTGGCGACGGCAAGGGCAACGTCGGCGTTGGCATGGGCAAGTCCGCTGAGGTGCCCATGGCCATCTCCAAGGCGTCTCTCGATGCCAAGAAGAACATGTTCCACGTGCCGGTGACCGAAGAGGGTACCATTCCGCACGAGGTTATCGGCCACTTTGGTGCCGGCCGCATCATCATCAAGCCCGCTGTCGAGGGTACCGGCGTTATCGCCGGCGGCGCTGTGCGTCCCCTCTTTGAGCTTGCTGGCATCAAGAACGTCCTGTCCAAGTCCCTCGGTACCGACAACGGCCTCAACATCATCAAGGCTGCCGTCGAGGGCCTCAAGGAGCTCTCCAGCCCTGAGGACGTCGCGGCTCGCCGTGGCCTGACGGTCTCCGAGATGTTCGTCGGTAAGGAGAACTAAGCATGGCTGACACCATCAAGATCAAGCAGGTCCGCAGCACCAACGGTTGCAAGCAGGACCAGGTCCGTACTGTCCGTGCCCTCGGTCTCCACAGGATCCGCGAGGTTCGCGAGATTACTGACAACGAGTCCGTCCGCGGCATGATCTTCAAGGTCAAGCACCTTGTCGAGATTGTAGAGGAGTAGCAAATGCAGCTTCACGATCTTACTCCCGCGCCCGGTTCCACCAAGAACCGCAAGCGCGTTGGCCGTGGCAATTCTTCGGGTCACGGCACCACTTCTGGCCGCGGCCAGAAGGGCCAGGGCTCTCGCTCTGGCGGCACCAAGGGTGCCGGCTTCGAGGGTGGCCAGACTCCGCTGGCTATGCGCCTGCCCAAGCTTCCGGGCTTCCGCAACCCCCGTCGTATCGAGTACACCGCTGTTAACGTTGAGCGTCTCGAGCGTAAGTTCGAGGATGGCGCTGTAATCGACGGTGCCGCTCTTAAGGCCGCTCGCATCACCAAGAGCGAGTTCGAGCCCGTCAAGGTGCTCGGCAATGGTGAGCTTACCAAGAAGTTCACGGTCAAGGTCGACAAGGTCAGCGCTTCTGCGCAGGCCAAGATCGAGGCCGCCGGCGGAAAGGTCGAGCTGCCGTGCTAAATGGTCTTAAGAATGCTTTCCGCATCAAAGAACTGCGCGAAAAGATTCTTTTTACCATAGCTATGCTCGTCGTGTACCGCATTGGTGCGCACGTTCCTGTGCCCGGCATTCCCTTCCAGGGGATGCTGGGCCTTTTCTCGACCGATAACAATTCGGTCGCCGCAGGTGCTATGGCCCTCCTGAATCTTTTCTCTGGCGGCGCGTTGAGCTATGTGTCGGTGTTTTCGCTGGGCATCATGCCTTACATCACCAGCTCGATCATCCTCCAGATGCTCCAGGCCGTTGTGCCTTCCCTGCATGAGCTTGCCCGCGAGGGCGAGGTCGGTCAGACCAAGATTACGCAGTATTCGCGTTACCTCACCCTGGCTCTGGCAATCCTCAACTCCGTGGGTTACCTCTTCCTCTTTAAGAGCTTCGGCATCAGCTTTAATGGCGCCGCCGCTCCCGAGATCATCTTCGACCTCATGATCGTCGGCACGCTCACCGCGGGCGCCATGCTGATCATGTGGATTGGTGAGCTCATTACCCAGCGCGGTATCGGCAATGGCATGTCGCTGATCATCTTTGCGAACATCATGGCCGGTCTGCCGCAGGCGATCTTCTCCAGCACCGAGGGCAATGGCGGTGGCATCATCACTATGGTGATCATCTGCGCCATCATCCTGCTGGTTATCCCGCTGATCGTTTTCCTTGAGCGCGGCCAGCGCCGCATTCCGGTCTCCTACGCTAAGCGCGTCGTGGGCCGTCGCATGATGGGTGGCCAGACCACCTACCTGCCCATCAAGGTCAACACCGCGGGTGTCGTGCCGATCATCTTCGCTTCGGCGCTGCTGTACTTCCCGGCTCAGGTTGCCGTGTTCTTCCCCGGCATCGGCTGGATTCAGGCAGTTGCCTCTGCGCTTTCGACCGGTTGGCTCAACTGGGTGCTTAACGTTTTCCTCATCGTGTTCTTCGCGTACTTCTACACCTCCATGGTGTTCAATCCCGATGACACGGCCGACAACCTTAAGAAGCAGGGCGGCTTTATTCCGGGCGTTCGTCCGGGTAGGGCTACCGCGGCCTACATCAAGAACGCGCTCAACAAGATTACGCTTCCCAGCGCTGTCTTTTTGGCGCTCATCGCCATCGTGCCTTCGATCATCTTCTCCTTCACGGGCAATCAGCTGATCCAGGCATTTGGCGGCACGTCCATCCTCATCATGGTCGGCGTCGTGCTCGACACGGTCGACAAGCTCGAAGGCCAGATCAAGATGTATGATTACGATGGATTCTTTAAATAGGCTAGAGGAGGATTGCTCATGAACCTCGTATTGCTCGGAGCTCCGGGTGCCGGTAAGGGCACCGTTGCACAGGAGCTCGTCGCCGAGTTTGGCGTCGCCCACATCTCCACGGGCGACCTGCTGCGTGCTGCCGTCAAGGGTGGCACCGAGCTTGGTATTCAGGCTAAGAAGTACATGGACGCTGGCGAGCTCGTTCCCGACCAGCTCGTGATCGACCTTGTCAAGGAGCGCCTTGCCGCCGATGACGCCCAGCAGGGCTTCATCCTCGACGGCTTCCCGCGCAACACCGCCCAGGCTGTGACGCTCGATTCCGAGCTCTCCGCCATGGGCCGCGAGATCGACTGTGCCCTTCTGGTCGACGTGGCCCCCGAGGTCATTATCGATCGTCTGTCTTCGCGTCGCACCTGCCGCGCCTGCGGTTACACCGGCACTGCTGCCGATGTTACCTGCCCCAAATGCGGCGGCGAGATGTATCAGCGCGACGACGATAAGCCCGAGACCATCAAGAACCGTCTCGACGTCTACGAGAAGTCCACGAGCCCGCTTGTCGATTACTATCGTGGCCAGGGTCTGCTCAAGTCGGTCAACGGTGACCAGGCTCGCGAGACCGTATACGGGGATGTCAAAGAGGCCCTCGGTCTATGATTAAGATTAAGTCTGCAACGCAAATCGAGCAGATGAAGAAGGCAGGAGCGCTATCTAAGATGGCGCTCCGCCACGTTGGAGCCATGGTGCGCCCCGGCGTTTCGACTTTTGAGCTCGATCAGCTCGCGGAGCAGATTATCCGCATGCATGGCGGCACCCCGGCCTTTAAGGGTTACGGCGGGTTCCCGGGGACCATTTGCGCATCGATCAACGATGCCGTGGTCCACGGTATTCCCAACCCCGATATGATCCTGCGCGATGGCGATATCATCTCTATCGATACGGGAGCCGTTGTCGACGGTTGGGTTGGCGATAACGCATGGACGTTTTTCGTCGGCACCCCTACGCCCGAGGCCAAGGCCCTGTGCGAGGTTACGCGCGATTGCCTTAAGGCTGCCATTGAGCAGGCTGTTCCCGGTAACCATATCGGGGATGTTGGTTATGCCGTCCAGTCCCTCGCCGAGTCTCACGGTTATGGCGTGCTTCGTGACTATGTGGGCCATGGCATTGGCCGCGTGATGCACGAGGACCCCAACGTTCCTAACTATGGAAAGAAGGGGAGGGGCGTTCGCCTCCAGGCCGGTATGGTCATTGCCATCGAGCCGATGGTAACGATGGGTTCCAACCATGTGAGCACGGGCTCCGACGGTTGGATCGTCACCACCAACGACCACCTGCCCGCCGCGCACTACGAGAACACCGTCGCCATCACCAATGACGGTCCGGTGATTCTTACCGCCGATGCGCAAGGATCCTGGTGTGCGCTCCAAGGCGGAGAAATGTAAAAGTCGCCGCCCCCTGATGCCCAACCTCGCCTTTCAATTTCGAAGGCATGCCCCCAAGGTCTATGCCTTCTCATTTCAAGGCGATCTTGGGCATCAGGGAACGGCTTTGTTTTACATTTCAAATGTAACAAGTTCCACGTAGTTGTGGAGCCATTACGAAGTTATTACGATGCGTGTATACGTGTTGTAGAATACTCAATCGCTGTCGTTTTCTAGAGAAAGATGATTGCTTGTGAAGAAGGAAGACGCAATTGAGCTCGAGGGTACGGTAAAGGAACCGTTGCCTAATGCCATGTTTAAGGTCGAGCTCGAGAACGGTCATTCGGTTCTGTGCAACATTTCTGGCAAGATTCGAATGAATTACATCCGTATTCTCCCCGGTGACAGGGTTGTCGTGGAGCTTTCCCCGTACGACCTGACCCGCGGCCGCATCACCTATCGCTACAAATAGCGGCACGCATACACGCACTCTATTTCCGACTGCAGGCTTAGCTCAACCTACGGTCGGATTGTGTGTGAAGACCAGCCATAGTTTTAAACGCCTGCGGCTGGGCGAGTAGATAGTAGGGAAGTAGTTTGAGCGCTACCGAAAGGAAGAACGATGAAGGTACGTCCTTCGGTCAAGAAGATGTGCGATAAGTGCAAAATCATTAGGCGCCATGGCAAGGTCCTCGTCATTTGCGAGAACCCCCGTCATAAGCAGCGTCAGGGTTAAGAGAGGAGACTACGTTGGCCCGTATTAATGGTGTCGACCTCCCGCGTGAGAAGCGCGTTGAGATCGGTCTGACCTACATTTACGGCATCGGCCGCACCACTGCGACGAAGATTTGCGTCGAGTGCAACGTTAACGTGGATACGCGCGTTAAGGACCTCACCGAGGATGAGGTTAACGCCATCCGCGAGTATATCGACAAGAACCAGATCATGGTTGAGGGCGACCTCCGCCGTGAGCGCAACCAGAACGTCAAGCGCCTTATGGACATCGGCTGCAACCGCGGCCTTCGTCACCGCAAGGGCCTCCCGGTCCGCGGCCAGCGCACCCACACTAACGCTCGTACCCGCAAGGGCCCGAAGCGTCAGATCGGTGCTAAGAAGAAGAAATAAGGAGCGCTAGATAGATGGCTACTGCTAAGAAGAACGTTCGCGCTGCCCGTCTGAAGCGCGCGGACCGTAAGAACATTTCCGTGGGCCAGGCTCACATCCGTTCTACGTTCAATAACACGATCGTTTCGATCACCGATCCCCAGGGCAACGTCATTTCCTGGAAGTCGGCTGGCCAGGTGGGCTTCAAGGGCTCCCGTAAGTCCACGCCGTTCGCTGCCCAGATGGCTGCCGAGGCTGCTGCCAAGCAGGCCATGGAGCACGGTATGAAGAAGGTTTCCGTCTTCGTCAAGGGCCCCGGCTCCGGTCGTGAGACCGCCATCCGCTCCCTCCAGGCTGCTGGCCTCGAGGTCTCGAGCATTCAGGACAAGACCCCCATCCCGCACAACGGCTGCCGCCCCAAGAAGCGTCGCCGCGTGTAACTGAAAGGATCGTATCAATATGGCAATCGACAGGACTCCTGTTCTTAAGCGCTGCCGTCAGCTCGGGATCGATCCCGCTGAGCTCGGTTACAGCAGCAAGAAGGAATCTATCCGTCAGCCCAAGCGCCGTCGCAAGGAATCTGAGTACGGCATGCAGCTGCGCGAGAAGCAGAAGGTCAAGTTCATCTATGGCGTTCTGGAGAAGCAGTTCCACGGCTACTTCAACAAGGCCCGTAAGATGAACGGTGTCACCGGTGAGAACCTCATGATCATCCTTGAGTCTCGCCTCGACAACGTTGTTTTCCGTCTTGGCTTCGCTCGCACCCGTAAAGAGGCTCGTCAGTCCGTCCGCCACGGTCACTTCACCGTGAACGGCAAGCGCGTGGACATCCCGTCCTACCGCGTCAAGGCCGGCGACGTCGTCGCTGTCGGCGAGAAGTTCCGTGACCTCCTCCCCATCAAGGAGGCTCTGATTTCCTCCGAGCGCTTTGAGGTCCCTGGCTGGCTTGAGGTCGATATCGAGAAGCTGTCTGGTAACGTGCTCGCTCTGCCGACGCGTGAGCAGATCAGCGGTGATATCAACGAGCAGCTCATCGTCGAGCTCTACTCTAAGTAGTCCATCCGGGCTGCTGAGGCTGGAGGTAATACATGTCAGAATTCATTAGGCCTCAGGTTCAGGTCGAAGAGATCAACGAGACGTCTGCCCGTGTCTCCGTCGAGCCGCTCGAGCGCGGTTACGGCGATACGCTGGGCAACTCCCTGCGTCGCGTTCTTCTGTCCTCGCTCGAGGGTGCCGCCGTCGAGGCTATTCAGATCGATGGTGCGCAGCACGAGTTCATGACCATCCCTAACATGGTCGAGGATGTCACTGACATCGTCCTGAATGTCAAGGGTCTTGTCTTCAGGGCTCTCGGCACGACCGACGAGGCGACCGCCACCATCTCGGTTGACGGCCCCTGCGAGGTCACCGGTGCGGACTTCTTTATTCCGTCCGAGTTCGAGTTGGTCAACCCCGAGCAGCACATCGCTACGCTCACCGAGGGTGGCCATCTCACCATGAGCATGCGCATCGGCTATGGCCGCGGCTATGTCTCTGGCGAGGCCAACAAGCGCGACAACGATCCCATCGGTGTGATCCACGTCGACTCGCTGTACTCGCCGGTATCCCGTTGCGCCAAGCTCGTTGAGGCTTGCCGTGTCGGTCAGCACACCGACTACGACCGCCTTGTCCTCGAGATCGAGACCAACGGCTCCATCGCCCCGCGCGACGCCGTGGTCCAGGCTGCCAATATCATCAACCAGCATATGGCTGCCTTTATGAACCTTGCCGAGACCCCCGAGGTCGAGGAGGAGGTTTCGATCTTCGCTCCCGAGGTCACCAACGACAACGCCGAGCTGGACAAGCAGATCGAGGATCTGGACCTTTCTGTCCGTTCCTACAACTGCCTTAAGCGTGCCAGCATTCACTCGGTCCGTCAGCTCGTTGAGTTCTCGGAGAACGATCTTCTGAACATCCGCAACTTCGGTGTTAAGTCGATCGAGGAAGTGAAGGACAAGCTTGAGTCCATGGGCCTGAGCCTGAAGGCTTAATGCTTCGCATATTTGAGGAGAAACTAGACCATGCGTCACAACGTTAAGAAGGGCCTGAAGCTCGGCACCGATGCGAGCCACACCAAGGCCATGAAGAAGAGCCTGGCCAAGGCCCTCTTCGAGAACGACCGCATCAAGACCACCGAGACCCGCGCTAAGGCGCTGCGTTCGGTTGTCGAGCCCATCATCACCTGGGCCAAGAAGGGCGACCTGCACTCTCGTCGTCTGGCTATCGCCAAGCTCGGCGATAAGCAGCTCGTTGCCGAGATCTTCGACAAGGCTGCTCAGGGCATGTGGCAGGATCGCAACGGCGGTTACACCCGCATCATGAAGCTCGGTAACCGTAAGGGCGACAACGCTCCCATCGTTATCATGGAGCTCGTCACCGAGCCTTGCACGCCCAAGGCCAAGAAGGCTGCTCCGGCCCCCAAGAAGGCCGCTGCTCCCAAGAAGGTCGAGGCTGTCGAGGAGACCGCTGCCGAGGAGGCTCCTGCTGAGGAGACCGCTGAGTAGACAATTCGTCTGCATAGGCTATATTCGAGGGGTACGTTCGCGTACCCCTCTTTTTTTGTCGCGATATCGTTGTTTGTTTGTTGGGAGCGCCCATGACCGCGCCGTCTGATTTCAATTTGACTCCAGAGCTCGATGCCACGTTGGTGTTTCGTGTTGCCTATGATGGCTCGTCCTATAGCGGATTTGCCGAGCAGCCGGGGCAGACGACGGTTGCCGGAGAGCTGCGTCTTGCCATAGAGACGCTCTTGCGCCGCTCAGTCGATTTGACGTGTGCCGGGCGCACCGATGCAGGGGTGCATGCGGTGGCCCAATACATCAGCGTGCCCGTTACGGACGCAGAGCTCGCTTTAACGCGCCGCAGGTGGCTGCGAGCTATGGATGCGCTGCTGCCCAAAGATATCGCCGTTAATGAGGTCTACAAGGCCCGTAAGGGCTTTTCTGCGCGTTTTGACGCACGTTCTCGTACCTATACCTACCGTATTGCCGATCGCGATGCGCGTCCGGTGCTATCGCGTGGCGCAGTATGGTGGCATCGTTATCCTTTGGACGTGGATGCGATGGCAGCCGCCTGCCCAGCGCTTTTGGGCGAACAGGACTTTAAGAGCTTTTGTAAGGTCGCTTCTGCCGTGGGCAAGCCAACGCATCGTTGCGTGATGCGTGCCGAGTTTGGCCACGAGGTCGCCTTTGGCGAGGATATCCTCACGTTTACCATCGAGGGCAATGCGTTTTTGCATTCGATGGTGCGCACCATCGTGGGAACGCTCGTCGAGATCGGCATGCATCGCCGCGATCCCGAGTGGATGCGCGAGGTGATTGACGCTTGCGATCGTACTGCTGCGGGTCCCACGGCGCCGGCGTGCGGCCTTACCTTTATGGGCGTAGATTATGACCCCACCGAGCTCGTCGCGCTCGAATAGGAGAGAAGCGAGAGCCATCTAAGTATGCTGCTCGTGTGGGCGAGCCGTGTGCAACATCTGTTCTTGGCGTGCAGCGCATCAGGCGACTCATTGCGTTTATTGCCGGGGTGTACCATGAACGGCAGTTGATTATTGCTGTCGAGAGGATGGATAACTTGCTTCGACGTGGCTCGCTTCCGCGACTTTCGGTGATCCTTGTTGTGGAGGGTTCGCCCAGCTACGCGATGCGCGCACTCGAAAGCGTCCAAAACCAAGACCTCTACGATATGCAGATTGTCGTTGCATGTCGCAACGCTGCGCCGGGCGTTCGTCATTCGCTCGATGTTGCCGCGGGCAGAGATATTCACATCGATTTGATAGACGTTGACGATCCGTCGAGCGGAGCTTGCCTTCGCGAGGGTTTTGCCGCTTCGCGCGGGGCCCACATTATCGCAATGAGCGCCGACGAGTGGTTTGCGCCGCACGCGTTTTTGGCAATGCTCGATGTCGCTTGTGAGACCTCGGCAGATATCGTATTTCCCTCGGTGTCGCTCGATCGCTACGATACGCATCGGGAACGCCATTCTCGTATGTTGGACGCGCAATCCATTGCCCTTGCCGACGATGGAGACCGGGCTTCAGGCCTGGCCAAGCTGGTCGAGAGCGGTCTGGTTTGTCAACATTCCGGTGTGATGTATGAACGCTCCCTGTTTGAGTTGTGTCTGCAGCATGCCGAGTCGTATCGTGCGATCGCCTTTTTGGCGCCTGCCCTTTCGCATGCGGAACGCGTATTTGGGTGCGCCGAAGCTTGTTTCCATGCGGCCGCGCCATCGGTTGCGGATTCATTCGACCCCACCATGTTCTCGCGACTTTCCGATGACGCCAAGGCGCTTGAAGAGCTTTGCGTGCCATTTGACGCAATAGATGACGATAACCATCTAAAGCTGGCCTGCCAACGGTTTTACTATGGCCACTTGGTTGCTTGTATCGAGAATTTGTGCCTGAGCCCCCATGGGGTGTCTTCAATTGAGCGAACGGCACGATTGCGTGATATGCTCAATGACGTGCGGACCCGCCAGATGGCGGTGGCCCTTAAGGGAGAGCGCCGAGGCCTTGGGCTTTTGTTTGGGCCGATTGCCAACGTTAAGCCTATGCGCTGCGTTATGTATGCGCATCTGGCTGCTTTTTTGAACAGAACGGGCGCAAGGATAGCCTAGCTGTGTCATATTCGAAAATAATTTGCATAGAATTGTTTCGAAATGCGTTCTTATTCACAAATAGCCTCAAATAGCGCTAAACTATTCAATCACTGATAGATTGTCTTCGCCATCTATGGAGTGAGGTTTTATATGGCTAAAAAACGCAACGGGCGCCAGGATGCCATCAGAGATATCGTGCGCAATAAAGACGTGCGTACGCAACGCGTGCTGGTGGACGAACTCCGCGCCATGGGCTTTGACTGCACGCAGGCGACGGTTTCGCGTGACATCGCCGATATGGGGCTGCGCAAACTGCCCGAGGGCATCTATGTTCTGGCTGAGGACCTGCACCTGCAGCGCATGGTCTCCGAGTTGGTTACCGGTGTGTTGCGCACCGACAACCTGGTTATGATTAAGGCTCAGCCCGGCACCGCCTCGGGCATTGCCGCGGCCGTCGATGCGGCCGAGCTGCCCGATGTGCTCGGATCGCTTGCCGGCAATGACACGATTTTGGTTATCGCTCAGACTGCCGAGGATGGCGAACGCCTCGAAGCGCTGATTAACAAGCTCAGTGCCGCGCGTAAATAGCTTTACGCGCGTAAACAACGCCAGCTAAGACGGCAGAAATACAGGGGCGTCGGTTTTGAGCCGACGCCCTTTTTGTGGCGGTCCTGTCTTGGCATCTCGATTGCGCGCGATATGCCATGTATGTCCCAACAAAAAGCGCCCGAGCATTTGAGCTGCTCGGGCGCTTTGCTATCTACTGACCTGTGGAAGGATCGGGGGTCGGGCTAGGGCTGGGATCGGGGGTCGGGCCAGGGTCGGGGCTGGGGCTGGGGCTGGGATCGGGGCTGGGGCTGGGGTCGGGGTTGGGAGTAGGGGTGGTACCGCCGCCATCGCCTTCGCCGCCGGTGTTACCGCCCTCGCTGCCGCTCCCGCCGGTGGTCTCCGTCTCTTCTTCCTCGTCTTCGTCCTTATCCTCGTCCTCTTCCTTCTTCTTGTTGTTTGTGCCGTAGAACTTCCAGACGTTATTGTTCTTGTACGTGGGAGCCGTTCCGGTCGGGAACTCCTCGCGCTCGGCGCCCGCAAGAACGGTGTTCATGAACTTCTTAAAGACGGGCAGGTTGGTGCTGTCGCCCAGCAGGTCCGAACCGTACTTTTGGATGGGAATCTCGCCTGCGGAATAACCGGTCCACAGGGCGCATGCCAGTTGCGGCGTGTAGCCGCAGAACCACAGGTTGGTGGTGTTGTCAGTGGTGCCCGTCTTGCCGGCATAGGGCTGGTTGACGCTCAGCGCGCCGGCGGCACCCGTGCCGCTGCCCTGCATGACGCCGGATAGAACGTCGGTAACCGCGGCAGCCTCACCTTCGGTGAGCACCCGCGTGGGATTGTCGGTGTGCTGGTACAGAACCGAGCCGGTACGCGAGTCGATCTCGGTGATGGCGATCGGCTGGCGATAATAGCCGCCGTTGGCAAAAGCGGCGTAGGCCGATGCCATCTCGAGCGGTGAGATGGACCCGGTGCCGAGCGTCATGACGGGAACGTCCTCGATATTGTCCTTGGCGGGATCGATGCCGAGCTTTTTGACGAGCGACATGATCTTGTCATTGCCGATGGCTTCGGCCACCTGAATATAGCCGGTGTTGGATGAGTATGCCGTTGCCTGCTTAAGCGTGATGTTGCCATAGCTCTGGTTGCCATAGTTTTGCACCTCGGTCGTGGTGCCCTTGGCCTTGAGTGGCGAGTTGCAGTTGAGACTGACGTTGGGGTTCATGCCGTTTTGGATGGCAGTTGCCAGCGTAAAGGCCTTAAACGTGGAGCCCACGGGGCGCTTTGCCGTAGCGTGGTTCACGTGATTCTCGTCGGCGTTGTAGTCGTAGCCGCCCACCATGCACTTGATGTAGCCGGTCTTGGGGTCAACGACAACCATGCCCATGTCCAGGCCATCGAGCGAAAGCGTGTCGAGCTGTGAGCGCACAGCCTCCTCGGCTACCTGCTGCATGGTGGGGTCGATGGTGGTCTTAACAGTCAGGCCACCCTTAAAGAGTACGTCGGTGGAGAACTCCTGCTCGAGCAGCTGCTTGACGTAGGAGACAAAGTAGGGCTGTGAGTATACGTCGACGCCGCTGCCCGAGATCTCGGTCACGTTGAGGGTGATGGGCTCAGCCTGCGCGGCATCGTGCTCTTCCTGCGTGATGTGGCCCAGGCGCAGCATGTTGTCGAGCACCTTATTGCGGCGGGAAAGCGCCAGGTCGGGATTGACCGTGGGGTCGTACTGTGAAGGCGAGTTGGGCAGACCGATGAGCAGCGCGGCCTCGCTCAGGGTGAGGTCGGAAGCACTCTTGGAGAGGTAGGTCTCGGCGGCGGCCTCGATGCCATAGGCGCCGTGGCCATAGTAAATGGTGTTGAGGTACATCATGAGGATCTCGTCTTTGGAGTACATGTCCTCCATCTTGATGGCGATATAGGCCTCGCGCACCTTACGCTCGATGGTCGAGTCGAACTGCTCCTCCTGCAGGATGGTGTTGCGCACCAGCTGCTGGGTGATGGTCGAGGCTCCTTCGTGGCCGCCGGCAAGGGTTGCCACCGAGGCACGCGCGATGCCCAAGAGGTCTATGCCGCCGTGCTCGTAGAAACGCTCGTCCTCGACGTCGATCGTGCCCTGCAGGACGTACGGGGAGACCTGGTCCTTGGTGATGGACTTGCGGTTTTGGGTATAGAAGCTGGCGATCTTGTTGCCGTTGCAGTCAACAATCTCGGTAGGCTCGCTGACCAGATAGGCGTTGGCGTCGGTGTAGTCGGGCAGGTCGGACAGCCAGCGGTTGACGTTGCCGATCATGCCGATGCCAAATGCTACGCCCGCGATGAGCAAAAAACCCAAAAGCGAAAGCAGGATGACGGGCAGAGCGTGCGTCTTAGAGCGACCGTGTCCCTGTCGTTGGCGAGGACCCATATGTTGACCTCCAAGTATGTCGTGCCAGGCGGCGGGTATGCGTCGGGCAGGATGGACATAAGTTATTACACGATAAACCAATCGAGCCGCGCGAAGCCTCGTGTATGCTGGTTGACGGCAATTAACAGAGTGATTGCATACCTTGGTAAGGAGTTTGCCGATGGCGATTTGGGCGACGGAGCCTAGCAGACAATGCGGGAATGGGACGCCAACATCGGGTCTGGCACTGCCCGAGCTGTTGGCTCCGGCTGGCGGGCTCAGTCAGATGCTCGCCGCGATCGCGGCAGGTGCCGATGCCATTTATGCCGGGTTGAGCGGATTTAACGCCCGCGTGAGTGCGCACGGGTTTAGTGATGACGAATTTGCGCGCGGGTGTGCCGTGGCGCACGCCCATGGTGTGCGCGTGTACGTGACGCTCAACGTATTCGTGTTCGACGACGAGCTGTCCGAAGCCGTGGCACTGGGGGCACATGCGCATGCGCTGGGCGCCGATGCACTGATCGTGGCAGATGCGGGCCTAGCCCGCGCGCTGCATGCGGCAATTCCGGGGGTCGAGATTCATCTGTCCACCCAAGCGGGCGTCCATAGCAAGGGGGCCGTGCGTTTGGCGGCTGACGAGCTGGGGGTCGAGCGCGTGACGACGGCGCGCGAGCTGACCGTGGCAGAGATTGTGACGCTCTGCGCTACCGGTGTGCCCATCGAGGTGTTCTGCCATGGCGCCATATGCATTGGCTATTCGGGCGCGTGCGAGTTTTCGGCCCTGCGGCGCGGACGGTCGGCGATGCGTGGCGACTGCACGCAGCCGTGCCGCCTGGCATACGATTTGGTGGATGAGGCTGGGGAGAGCGTCGTTGCCGTCGAAGGCGATCGTCTGCTCTGCCCGCGTGACTATCTGGGCATTGCTCATTTACCCGAGCTTGTTGCTGCCGGGGTGGCGTCGCTCAAGATTGAGGGTCGTATGAAGAACCCCGACTACGTCTACAACGTGGTGCGGGCGTGGCGCCGGGCGCTCGATATGCTGCGTGATGGCGCGTGGGATCCCGATGCCGTGCAGGCGCTCGAACGTGAGCTGGGAAGGTCGTTTAACCGCGGGTTTACCGACGCGTATCTGCGAGGCCTCTCGGGCGCGGAGCTTATGAGTTTTGAACGCGCGATCAACCAGGGCGTGCGTGTGGGCCGTTTGGTTGCCGTGGGACACGAGGAAGTGACCGTCGAGCTCGATGCCGCCGTGGCGGCGGGCGATACGCTCGAGATCAGGTTTTACCCGGGCGCCGACGCGCGTCCCGATGTACCTAAACGCTGGCCGCAAGTTCCCTGCCCGGTGGATGCCGAGGCGGGGGAGCGCATCGTTGTCCATTGCAAGCGCAAGGTCGACGCGGGCTGCGAAGTGTATCTGATTCGCAGTGCTGGTGTGCTTGAGCAAACGGCGGCGGCACTGGAGCGCATGCGGGCCGAGGCCGATGCGGTCGTGCTTGCGAAACGCGCTGTCGAGACGCTGCCGTTTGCGGGCGTTCTGATGGATAGCGGAACGCAGCCGGAAGAACCTGCAGAGTCTGTCGCCGCTCGCTTGGTCTTTGCCTGGCAGCTGATGGACCAGGACCCGAACGAAGAGCTCGACCTGTCCGATGCGACTGTTGTGCTCGACGAGGTCTGCCGTGTGGGCGATATCGAGCGGACTCGGTCGCTCATGCAGCGCGCCGGCCGCATCGTCTGTCGTAATCTGGGACAAGTGGCGATAGCTCGCGAACTGCGCGTCGTCTTTGACGTGGCAGCGCCGGTGTTCTGTGCGAACCGGGCAACGCTCGCCTGGTTGCGAGGGCTTGGGGCGCAGCGCGTGTTTTTGCCTGCCGAACTTGTCGCTCACGATGCGAAACGCGTTGCCGAGCTTGCCGCCTGTCCTGGCGTCCTGGGCCCCGTCGATACCGATCGTCCCGAGCTTATGGTGTGCGAGCACTGCCTGCTGACCGCCGAGGGCGTCTGTGCCACCGATGCGACGGGACAGGCCTGTTGCCGCGACTGCTTGCGTCGCCGGCAGACGCGCTATCTGGTCGATCGTGACGGTACACGTCTGCCAGTTGCCATCGACGCATGCGGCAGGACGAGGATTTTCCTGTCGTAGGTGCTGCGTCGCGTCAGTTTGTTATCATATGAGAGTTTATGGACTTCCAGCACCGCCGTTTTCGGCGAGGGTGCTATAGCAAAAGGAGGATACCCAATGCTGTCTGTTGACGAGCAAATGCGTATCATCACCTCGGGCGCCGCAAAGATCGTCCCCGAGGCCGACCTTCGCAAGAAGCTTGAGAAGGGTGAGCCCCTCAACATTAAGCTCGGCGTCGATCCCACCAGCCCCGACCTGCACCTGGGCCACGCCGTGCCCCTGCGCAAGATGCGCCAGTTCCAGGACCTGGGCCACAACGTCACCCTGATCATCGGCAACGGTACCGCGCTGATCGGCGATCCTTCGGGCAAGAACTCCACCCGCCCGCAGCTTTCTCAGGAGCAGATCGAGGCCAACGCCGAGACTTACGTGAGCCAGGCCATGAAGATCTTGGACCCCGAGAAGACCACCATCGTGCACAACGGCGACTGGATCTTGTCGATGGACCTGGCCGGTCTGCTGCAGGTGTGCTCCAAGTTCACCGTCGCCCGCATTCTTGAGCGCGATGACTTTACCAAGCGCTATCAGTCCCAGACGCCGATCGCCCTGCACGAGTTCCTGTATCCCGTGATGCAGGCATACGATTCGGTCATGATCAAGGCTGACGTGGAGATGGGCGGCACCGACCAGCTTTTCAACCTGCTCGCCGGCCGTGAGCTCATGGAGAAGATGGGCATGGAGCCGCAGATCGCGCTCACCATGCCGCTGCTCGAGGGCACCGATGGCGTCCGTAAGATGTCCAAGTCCTATGGCAACTACATCGGTCTGACCGACGCGCCCAAGGATATGTTCGGCAAGACCATGTCCATCCCCGACGAGATGATCGGCAAGTACTACCGCCTGGCGAGCTCGCTCACCCCGGCCGAGGTCGACAAGATCGACGCTGCCCTGGCCGATGGCTCTGCCGACCCCTATGAGCTCAAGCGCGCTCTGGGCCGCGACCTGTGCGACACCTACCACGGCGCCGGTGCCGGCGACGAGGCTCAGGCCGAGTTCGACCGCGTGTTCAAGGAGGGCCAGCTCGCCGACTTCCCCGAGAAGCATATTGAGCTGACTGTAAACGACGAGGGCCAGATTTACCTTGCCGGCCTGCTCAAGGACCTGGGTCTTTCGGCCAGCGCCGGCCAGGCTCGTCGCGACATTGACGGCGGCGGTGTCAAGATCAACGGCAAGGCCGTGGCTCCCAAGAGCTACAACATCGACCCCAGTGCCCTCAAGCTGGGTGACACCCTTTCCGTGGGCAAGCGCAAGGGCTTTAAGTTGGTCTAACGAGCAAGTTGACCTCACAAGTGCAACAAGGCCGCAGCCGGGATTTCCGACTGCGGCCTTTTTGGCACTTAGGGATGATCCTTTTGTGCCGGCACTTTGGGACACTCCTTGTCAGTGGTGCAAAGCAGCCTGTCCCCATTGCGCCAAGTGGTGTGTGCCGTTAAGCAGAGGGGCGTATTGCTGGCCCATCGTTTGGGCATACAATGGCTATTGGCTTGCTGCGGTGAAGGTCTGTCCGCTCCGCAGCTTTTTTCTACGGTTAAAGGAGTATGTATGTCCGTTGAGGTCATGAGGTCTGTGATCGATGCCGCCGAGGGCCGCGTGCCCGTCGACACGCTGTTTGCCAACGCACAGATCGTTGATGTGTACGGTCAGCGCGTGGCGCCCGGTAGCGTCGCCGTCAAGGACGGCGTGATCGTCGGTGTTCTCTACGATGGTCGAGATGACGCTGCTGGCACGTACGAGGCAGCTGAGGTTATCGACTGTCAGGGTCGCTATCTCGCACCCGGTTTTATTGACGGACACTTGCATATCGAGTCTTCGAACATCCGTCCCGCCGAGTATGCGCGCATGGCGGCGACGCGTGGTACCACCACCGCTATTGCCGACAGCCACGAGATCGCTAACGTTTCCGGCCTAGACGGCCTGCGCTTTATGATTGAGGACGGTTGTCGCGCGCCCATCTCCATCAAGTACATGATGCCTTCGTGCGTGCCCGCACTGCCCGACGAGCAGGCCGGTGCCGTCATCACTGCTGCCGATATGCAGGCGTTTTTTGCCGAGCATCCGGGCGACGTCTTTGGTCTGGGCGAAATGATGAACCTGCCGGGTGTCTTTATGGCCGACCCCGAGACCTGCGCTCGCATCGATGCTGCCAACCAGACACCGTCCAAGCAGGTTGACGGTCATGCTCCGCTTGTTGCCGGCAAGGATCTCAACGCCTATGTCGCGGCGGGTATTATCGCCGACCACGAGTCGACGATTCCCGAGGAAGCGCTCGACAAGCTATCCCGCGGCATGTATGTCATGCTGCGCGAGGGCACCTGCAGCCATGATCTTGCCAACCTGTCGCCTATGCTGCTGGAAAACCCCGCCCGTGCCCGCCGCTGCTGCTTCGCGACCGATGACCGCGCTCCCTCCGACGCGCTTTCGACCGGCATGATCGACAACGCCTGCCGCGTGGCCATCGAGGCCGGCATCGACCCGGTGGTCGCCATCTCCATGGCGTCCCTTTCCACGGCCGAGGCCTTTGGCCTGGACCACGGTTGCCGCGATCCGCATGAGCTCCGCGGCGCCATCGCTCCGGGCAAGCGTGCCGACCTGCTGGTGCTCAACGATCTGACGTTTGCCACGGCCCCGCATCGCGTATATGCCGCCGGTGCTCTGGTGGCGCAGGATGGCACCTTTGTGGGCGAGATCGCACCCGAGATGGCTGAGGTTGCAGCCCTTGCCGACGAGCTGCGCGCCTCTGTTAAGCTGCCGAAGCTTTCGCTCGACGTGTTCGACTATGCCTTTAAACCGGGCGAGGCTGTGATTGACGTGGTGCCGGGTAAGGCCATCACGGGTATGGCTCGCCCCGAGAGCGCCGAGGGCCTGCGCCGCATTATGCTGATTGAGCGCCATGGCCGCGGCGTGTCGCTGCAGGCCGAGGGCGTCGACGGCGACGGCCCCGCTGGCCTGGGCCTGGTCGGCAAGCATATCGGTCGCGGCTGGGTGCGCGGTTTCACCATCACCGGTGGCGCCATTGCCTCCACGATCGGCCACGACTCGCACAACGTGTGCGTGGTGGGCGACAACGCCGCCGATATGATGGCTGCTGTTGAGGCCGTGGGCCAGGGCGGTCACGTGCTGGTGCGCAACGGCGAGGTCGTGGCGCGCATTCCGCTGGCGCTCGGTGGCCTGATGAGCGAGGGCACGGCCGAGGATGTCGCAGCGCAGCACGACGACTTTATGGTCAAGGCGCGCGCCATGGGTATTGAGCCGCCGCTCGATCCCATCATGGGCATCATCTTCCTGCCTCTGCCGGTGATCCCGACGCTCCGCATCCGCCCCGAGGGCATGTTCGACGTCACCACCTTCACCTACGCCGACTAATCATCGGGGATGTTCTTAAACGACTAGCCGTCGGGGTGGCGTGTCGCCTGACGCCGCGACCGTGGGCTCTCTGGCGCGCGTGAGCTATTTGCCAGGTCTATGTAACGTTTATGACTGCGGGGTCTTATTTGAGCTCCCTTTGGGTACGTTGGAATCGGATACACGTTCGATTCCAGCAAGCCCGAAGGGAGCTTTTCTATGTTTAAGCTGATTGCATCCGATATGGACGGCACACTGCTTGACGAAAATGGCCAGGTGCCTCCCGAGACCTACGAACTGATCCTGGCACTGCGCGAGCATGGCGTGCATTTTGCCGCATCGTCAGGCCGCCGCTACGATCGCCTGTGCGAGTTCTTTGCACCCGTTCGCGACAAGATGGACTTTGTCGCAGCTAACGGTGCCCAGGTCTACGCCGACGGCAAAATGGTAGACCGCGAGGTGTATTCGCACCTGGCGATTCGAAAGCTCGCCCAGGCCGTCGCGACGTTTCCCAATTTGCATCTTGCACTCTTTGACCGAACCAAGTCCTTTTTGCTCGATGACGAGTGCAAGTTCGTACGCGAGGTCGATAAGGACCTTCCCAATGCCGAGCGCATTTGGGAGCTGCCCGATCCCAGCGTAAATATCATCAAGGCGAGTATCTTTTGCGATGATGGTGCCGTTATGGACAGCGCTTACGTACTGCAGCGCGAGCTCGGCCAGTTCTTTACCTTTGCGCCTTCGGGCAACGCGTGGATCGACGCCATGCAGCCCGGTGTGTCGAAGGCCTCGGGTATCGCACAGCTCATGGAGCACTATGGCGTCGAACGCGACGAGGTCATGGCGTTTGGCGACTCGATGAACGACTACGAGATTATTCGCTTTGTCGGCACGGGCTGCGCGATGGAAAACGCGCGCCCCGCGCTCAAGGCAGTCGCCGATCGCGTGGTGGGGTGCAACCGCGACCACGCCGTCCAGCAGGAGCTCCGTCGCGTGTTGGAGAGTCTCGCCTAATTCGGCAGATGGGGACAGTCCTTGCAGCGCCCCGCGAAGAGTGCCCCCAACGACTACTGTGACCAGGGTAGCTAAAAAAGCCCCGTCCCAAATTAGCTACCCTGCCGGGTTGCTGCTGCTAGGCGAGGGCGGCCATGATGGCGCGGGCGACGCCGTCGTGGTCGTTGTCGTATTCGGTGATGGCGCCAGCGGCTTCGCGGTCCTCGGGCTCGGCATTGATCATCGCCGTACCGTGGCCCGCTGCCTGCAGCATGGGGATGTCGTTGATGTTGTCGCCGAACGCCCAGGCGTCGGCGAGAGGCTCGCCCAGATGCTCGCATAGCCACGTGAGGGCCGTTCCCTTGGTGGCGCCCCCGCCCATGACCTCGATATTCATGGCGTACGAACGCGTGACCTCAATGCCTTCGAGTGTGTCGAGCGCCGCCACGATAGCGTCGCGGTCGGCTGAGTCGTGCCAGTACATGGCGATGCGTTCGAGCACCTCGACCTCGTCGATTTTGCTGTCGATATCCATGTCGATCGGCGTTCGCGTGCGCTTGAGCGAAGCCGCGATGTGAGGATCTCCGCCGCAGAATTCGTCCAGGCGCGTGTAGAGCGAGCGGGGGAGGAAGCACTGACCATCCGCGAAGATATCGAAGGTCACATCGTGGCCGGCGGCAATGCTGTGGACGCGGTGGGCGATGGCGCGGTCGAGCGGTCGGCTCAATATGCGCGTGCCGCGTGAGACATCGGTGGGCACATCCTCGTCGAGCTGCCAGACGCTAGCGCCATTGGCGCAGACCGCGTAGTGCACGGCAGGATGGGCGAGGATGGCCTCAAAGACGCCCGAAAGCGGACGCCCCGTGCACGGTACAAACTCAATGCCGCGACGTGCGAGCTCGTCGAGCATCGCCCAGGTGGCGTCGCTCATCTGCTTGTCACTCGTCAACAGTGTTCCATCCATATCGGAAAAAACAATCATTCGATGCAGCCCTTTCTGCTGGCATAAAAAGCGTGGCCGAGGGCGGTGATGCCCTGGCCACGCTCGTGTTCTATAACGGTGCGCGTCCTAACGGTCGGCGAGTGGCTTGTACTCCAGTGGCTCGATCACCGGACGGTATGCCGGGCGAATAATACGGTGTGCGCAGAAGAGCTCTTCCATGCGGTGTGCCGACCAGCCGGCCATGCGGGCCACGGCGAACATCGGCGTAAAGAGCGTCTCGGGTACGCCGAGCATCTTGTAGATAAAGCCCGTGTACAGGTCAATATTGGCGCAGATAGGTTTGGTCATGCCGTGGTCGCGCATGACCTGGGGCGCCAGGCGCTCGATGCGCTCGATCAACGCGAATTCCTCGCCCAGATCTTTCTTGGCGGCGAGCGAACGTGCGTAGTGGCGGCAGACCTCGGCGCGCGGGTCGCTGAGCGTATAGACGGCGTGACCCATGCCGTAGATGAGCCCCGTGCCGTCAAAGGCCTGCTTGTCGAGAATCTTGCTCAGATATGCAGCGACCTCGTCATCGTCTTCCCAGTTGGAAACATGCGCGCGAATGTCCTCGTGCATGGATACGACCTTGGCGTTGGCACCGCCGTGACGCGGGCCCTTGAGCGAGCCGATAGCCGCGGCGTAGGCGGAATACGGGTCGGTGGCCGAAGACGACAGCACGCGGCAGGCGAAGGTGGAGTTGTTGCCGCCGCCGTGCTCGGCGTGGAGCATGAGCATCACGTCGAGCAGCATGGCCTCGTCGCGGGTGAACGCCATGCCGCCGCGCAGGACCTGCAGAATGGTCTCGGCGGTGGAGAGACCGGGCGTGGGGTGCGGCACGTGCATCTCCGAACCGTGGCACTTTGCGATCGATGCCGTGTGCGCAAAAGCGGCGATGCGGGGCAGGCGTGCCAGCATGGAAATGGCAACGTCGATCTCGTGCTCGGGTGTGATTACATCGGGCTCGGCATCGAAGGCATAGAGCAGCAACACGGCGCGCTGAAGCACGTTCATGATGCTCGAGGATACCGTGGTCATGGGGAACACGCGGACGTATTCGTCGCTCAGGTGCCTAAAAGCACCCAGGCGTTCGCAAAAACCGTCAAGCTCTTCCTTGGTGGGCAGAGAGCCCGTGATGAGCAGGTAGGCGACTTCTTCGTAGCCGTAGCGGTTCTCGGCCTGGGCATTGTTGACCAGATCTTCGATGCTGTAGCCACGAAGCGTGAGCTTGCCCTGATCGGGCACAACCTTTCCGTCGACCTTGTTGTAGCCATGCACATCCGAGATGCGAGTGAGGCCCGCAACCACGCCCGAGCCATCTGCATTGCGCAGGCCGCGCTTGACATCGTGCTCGACAAACAGGTCCTCGTCATAAGGGTCGGTCGGCAGGCCGTAGTATAGATTTTCGCTTTCGGGCGAAATCTGGCGGCTTGCTTCGTAGTCCAAGACCAGGCGGCTCAGGTGGTCGTCGAAGCGGTAATAGATTTTCTTGGCGTCGTAGGCCATGCGCGCTCCTCTCCGGGCTATGTGGCGACGTTGCGCCTGGGCGCACGTTGGGCCGTCGTCACGCAGCCTGTTCGCTACAGGCGGTACATAAAGTTAAAGACGTCCTCGCGTTGGATGGACACGTTGACGCCCGAAAGCTCGCCGGCCTCGGCCAGGGCCTTCTGCAGCTCGGCGAAGTCGAGCTTGGACTCGGCGGTGTCGGCCAGCATGGTCATGGTGAAGATGTCCTCGATAATGGACTGCGTAATGTCGCGGATGTCGACATTGGCTTCGCCCAGGACGCGGGTGACGCCGGCGACAATGCCGGGGCGGTTCTTGCCAAGGACGGTGATGACGATACGGGAGGACGAGATCTCGGCCATGGGAAACCCTTTCGCGTGTTAGCGGCGCGCGGCGGCGCTCCGCTGCGGTACAGTGTTCATCATTGTACCTGTCCCGTGCAAAAAGGGGCACCTTTGCTGCGGCGTTACACGTCTGCAACATGGAGCGCTTGTCTCGTAGGGTGTTTTTTTTGGCACCCTGGACAGATCGGGCGGCTCTGTTGGCGCCGCGATCGGGTAGATTCGCCTGTGCGCTCCGGCGTAAAGACCGTGAACCTTTTGTGGGACGCTCTACACCGTGGTAACATAGCCGAGTTTGTTGTCTTGGTCGGAAACCAAGACGCCTTATGCGCTGATCGGTAACCAGCGCCTGACCAATAAGGAGTCCTACCATGAAGCAGGGTATCCATCCCCAGTATGTCGAGTGCACGGTGACGTGCTCCTGCGGCAACACCTTCAAGACGCACGCTACCGTGTCCGAGATGAGGGTCGAGCTTTGCAACGAGTGCCACCCGTTCTACACCGGCCAGCAGAAGTTCGTCGACACCGGTGGACGCGTCCAGCGCTTCGCCGACAAGTTCGGTGGCGCCGCTGCCGCCCAGCTCAAGAAGGCCGAGGAGGCCAAGGCCGCCAAGGCCGCCAAGGCTGCTGAGGCCGAGGCCGCTCGCAAGGCCGCCGCTGAGGCTAAGGCTGCCGAGAAGGCCAAGCGTGCCGCTAAGTTTGCCGAGGAGGCTGCCAAGCAGGCCGCCGAGGCTCCCGCAGAGGCTCCCGTCGAGGAGGCCGCTGCCGAGGCCGAGACCACCGAGGCTGCTGAGTAAATAGCTCGCCGAGGAATCGCTCGCATTCATGGCAAAAGGGCCGTGCATCCAATTGGGTGCACGGCCCTTTTCTTATCGACGCAAAGTAGCACGTCCTCTTTGGGCTTATAGGACAAAATGTGTGTCCACGTTGGGGGCATCGGCGCAGGTCGATGCCCCTTTTTCAGCCGTTTAAATTCCGTGCCCGCTTTTAACCGCTCGGACAGAATGTGTGTCCGGTTGCCTATCGTTACCGCAGGTAGATAACCTTTTCCGGAACCGTTAAATACCCTTTCGGAAGAGGTGCCCATGAAGGCCGTTTATTGCCCCTACTGCGGCGGTCGGACCAAGCGCAACGGCAGGACCTCATCGGGGTCCCAGCGGTGGAGGTGCACGGCCTGCGGCGCGTCGACGACGGTGAGGTACGACGACACGGCGACGAGGCTGGACGAGTTCCTCGGGTGGCTCCTCTCCAAGGACTCCCAGGCGGCGATGCCGGGCGGCGGGCGGTCCTTCAGGCGCAGGACGGCCGAGTTCTGGGAGGTCTGGCCCATGCCCGTCCCCGACGGCGAGCTGCACCGCGTGCTCTACGTCGACGGGATCTGGATCGCGCGCGACCTCGTGGTGCTCATATGCTGCAGCGGCGAGAGGGTGGTCTCCTGGTACATGGCAAGGTCGGAGAACTCGAGGGCGTGGTCGGCCCTCATGGCGCCGATCCCGGCGCCCGAGGTGGTCGTCACCGACGGCGGGAGCGGGTTCGCCAAGGCCGTGCGCGAGACCTGGCCGCGCACCAGGGTCCAGAGATGCACCTTCCACGCCTTCTCGCAGGTCAAGCGCTACACGACGACGCGGCCGAAGCTCCAGGCGGGGCGCGAGCTCTACCTCATCGCGCGCGACCTCATGGGAATCGAGACGCTGCACCAGGCCGAGCTCTGGGTCGAGCGCTACCTCGACTGGTGCGGGTTCTGGGCCGACTTCCTGGAGGACAGAACCGTGGTGGACGGCAGGAGGGTCTACACCCACGAGAGGCTGAGGCGGGCGCGCTCGTCGCTGTCGTCGCTGGTGTCGGCGGGGACGCTGTTCACCTACCTCGACCCCGCCCTGGCCAAGGCCGGCCCGCTGCCGTCGACCAACAACATGATCGAGGGAGGGGTGAACTCGCAGCTGAGGGCCGTCCTGCGCAACCACCGGGGGCTGACGTCGGTCAAGCGCGTGAAGGCGGTGTTCTGGTGGTGCCACGCGCACTCGGGGGACGCGAGGACGGCGCGCGAGAAGCTCGCCACGATGCCGACCGACGCGGACATCGACTTCCTGTTCAGCGTCTACTCCGCCTCGCCGTCGCGCGAGGACGGAGGGCCGGAATGGGGCGACAGGGCCGTGTGGGAGGACCTCCACCACAGGGACCCGTACCCGTTCTGGCTGGATTAATGGATGGAAACGGATGTTCTATCGGGACACACATTTTGTCCTATAGGCCCCTCTTTGCACCGAACGGTGGGGATTTTTCGTTTGCCCAGATAAAACCTGCCAAAATAAACCTGTCCCTTTTTGGCAGGTAACCGATAGGAGGCTACGTGGACACATCGACGTCCTTGGGCAATCGCGAGCTCGCGGTGGCAAAGAAGCGTGCGCTCGATGCTGCCTATTTTAGGAAGGGTATCGCTGTCGCGGCGCTTTCGAGCTGCATGTATGCGCTGTACACGGCCTTTGTTACCGCCGGTCAGCTCTTTGGCGTTTGGGCCGGTTGGTTCGATGCATTTGCTCCCTCCGGCCTTTTGGCGGTATTCATCTTGCCCACAATCGCCTCGGGCGTCAATGACGTGTTGAGTGCCGTCTGGGCCACGTTTTTCACTGCCGGTCAGGGCAAACTCGCCGACCTAGGCCGCTGCATCGCCTCAAAGCCCGGCGTCATCGTTATCGCCGCCGCCTTCATTGGCGGGCCCATCGCTTCTGCCGCCTACGTTATCGCGCTTTCGCAGGCAGGCACGCTTGCCGTGCCCATCGCCGCGCTCAACCCCGCGATCGGTGCGGTGCTCGCCCGCGTGCTCTACCGACAGCCGCTTAGCCCCCGTGTCGTTACCGGCATCGTTGTCTGCGTGGTCGCCGGCGCCATGATCGGTAGCGCCGGCCTGAGCGGGCAGGCATCTTTCGGCATGGCGCTTGGCCTGGGCCTGGCGCTGTTAGCCGCCCTGTGCTGGGGCGTCGAGGGATGCGTGGGCGGCCGCGCCACCTGCATGATCGATCCTCAGATCGCCATCAACATCCGTCAGCTTGTCTCGGGGGTCGGCAACCTGTGCTTGGTACTGCCGGCCCTAACCTTGGCATGCGGAGAGCCCCTTGGTCAGAGTTACGTCCTTGTCGCCCAAGCGCTCACCGACAAATCCTCCGTCGTGTTTTTCGCCTGCTCCGGTTTTGCCGCCTACTTTTCGTTTATGAGCTGGTATCGCGCCAACTCCATGTGCGGCACGGCGCTGGGCATGGCCATCAACGGCACCTATACCTTTACAGCGCCGCTGTTTACGTGGATTATCGTCGGCCTGGTCTTGGGCTTTGACGGCTACGCGCTTCCGTCCGTTGCATGGGTGGCGGCCGTCGTCAACCTCGTCGGCATTTGCCTGATCGCCGTGAATCCCCTCGACATGGTTAAAAAGGACGGTGATCGGGATGCTTCCGCTTAACTATGCCATGCTCGATTATTTTGTTTGCCATGACGAGGCTTGCGTCGACGATGTGATGGCCGATCTCGCGGCCGAGTATGCATCGTTTGCCGCCTTTGCAAGGCCGCGCATGCAGGAGGCGCTCATGACCGCGCACAAGAATGGCCTGATTGACGAGGCGCGCTTTGATTTGAATGCCGAAGGCGAGCTTCGCGTCTACTATCGGGCGAGCGCCGAGCAGCGCAAAGTTATCGGCGCCTATCTGGGCCGTAGCCACTAAAAATAAAACGCCCTTTTTGGCAGGTCGGTCGTAGTTATTACGTGGGGGATGAGGTCGAGCGTATAGCGTGCGCCCCGTTTGGCTAAAGTACAACTATCTGTGTTTAACTCGCCCAGTGCAGTGCGCTACGGGCGATGGCCAAAAAAAGGAAAACCACATGGGATTCATGTCAAAGCTGCTGTCCTTTGGATCCGATAAGGACCTTAAGCGCTACTACAAGATCGTTGACCAGATCAACGGGCTTGAGCCTCAGTTTGAGAAGATGACCGAGGAGGAGCTTCGCGGCCAGACCGATAAGTTCCGCGAGCGTTATGCTAACGGCGAGTCGCTTGACGACATGCTCCCCGAGGCCTTTGCCACCGTGCGCGAGGCTTCAAAGCGCATCACGGGCATGCGTCACTTTGACGTACAGCTCATCGGCGCCATGGCGCTGCACGAGGGTCATATCGCCGAGATGAAGACCGGCGAAGGCAAGACGCTCGTCTCCACCCTGGCCGGCTATCTTAACGCCATCGCCGGCAAGGGCGTGCATGTCGTTACCGTCAACGACTACCTGGCAAAGCGCGACTCCGAGTGGATGGGCCGCATCTACAAGTATTTGGGCATGACCGTCGGCCTGCTGCAGAACAACATGCCGCTCGAGCTTAAGCGCCCGGCCTACCAGGCCGATGTCACCTACGGCACCAACTCCGAGTTTGGCTTTGACTACCTGCGCGACAACATGGTCACCCGCCCCGAGCAGCGCGTCCAGCGCGGCCACAGCTACGCCATCGTCGACGAGGTCGACTCCATCCTGATCGACGAGGCCAGGACCCCGCTGATCATCTCGGGCGCCGGCACCAAGTCGGCCAGCACCTACAAGGACTTCGCGCGGGCCGTGCGCGGGCTGGAGCGCGGCGAGGACGTGTCGCACGATATGCTCACTGCTACCGAGGACGTGGAGCCCACGGGCGACTACGTCATGGACGAGGCCAAGCACACCATTGCCGCCACCGAGCGCGGCCTCAAGAAGATCGAGCGCCGCTTGGGTATCGAGGACATCTACGCCGACCTTTCGGGCCAGCTGGTCAACCACCTGCAGCAGGCGTTGAAGGCCCAATACATGTTCCACCGCGACAAGCAGTACGTCGTTACCAACGGCGAGGTCAAGATTGTCGATGAGTTCACCGGCCGCATCATGGAGGGCCGTCGCTACTCCGAGGGCCTGCACCAGGCTATCGAGGCTAAAGAGGGCGTGCTGGTGCGCGAGGAGAACCAGACCCTTGCTACCATCACCCTGCAGAACTACTTCCGTCTGTATGACAAGCTCTCCGGCATGACCGGTACGGCGCTTACCGAGGATGCCGAGTTCCGCGAGATCTACAAGCTGCCCGTCGAGGTCATCCCCTCCAACAAGCCCGTTCAGCGTGTCGATCACGAGGACCTGGTGTACCGCACCATCCAGGCCAAGTACAACGCCGTTGCCGACGACGTCGAGCGACGTCACGCCAAGGGCCAGCCGGTCCTGGTGGGCACCGTCTCCATCGAGAGTTCCGAGAAGCTGTCGGCCGCCCTTACCAAACGCGGCATCGCGCATGAGGTCCTCAACGCAAAGCACCACGAGCGCGAGGCTCATATCGTGGCCCAGGCCGGACGCTACGGCGCCGTGACCATCGCCACTAACATGGCTGGTCGTGGTACCGACATCCTGCTGGGCGGCAACCCCGACGAGCTGGTGCGCGAGCGCCTTGAGTACGAGGGCCTGACCATGGAGGACGTGACGCCCGAGCAGCTCGAGCAGTTTAACGCCGAGGCCAAGGAGACCTGCAAGGCCGAGCGCGAGCGCGTGCTTGCCGCCGGCGGTCTGACCGTCATCGGCACCGAGCGCCATGAGTCCCGTCGTATCGACAACCAGCTGCGCGGCCGCTCCGGTCGTCAGGGCGATCCGGGCGAGACCCAGTTCTACCTGTCGCTCGAGGACGATCTGATGCGCCTGTTCGGTGGCGACAAGATGGACCGCGTCTCCAAGATGATGGTCACGGCAGAAATGGGCGACGACATGCCCATCCAGCACAAGATCATCTCCAAGGCCGTCGAGAGCGCCCAGCACAAGGTCGAGAGCATCAACTTCTCCATGCGCAAGAGCGTTCTTGAGTACGACGACGTGATGAACAAGCAGCGCCAGGTTATCTACGCCGAGCGCAACAAGATTCTGGACGGTAAGGACCTGACCGACCACATCACCGAGGTCATGCACGACACCGTGTACCGCTGCGTGCAGGAGTTTTGCACTAAGGACAGCCACGACGGCGAGCGCGACCTCGATGGCCTGCGCAAGTGGGTCGTGGAGCTGACCGGCCATATCGATACGCCCAAGTTCCCCGACGAGGATTACGAGGCCCTTGCTGCCGATGTCCTAGCCTACGTCGAGAAGTGCTACAACATGAAGGCCGAGCGCCTGGGCGAGGACCTCATGCGCGAGCTCAATACTCAGGTCATGCTGCGCGTCATCGATACCCGCTGGATGAACTACCTGCAGGAGATGGACTATCTCAAGACCGGTATTGGCCTGCGCGGCTTTGGTCAGCGCGACCCGCTGGTCGAGTACAAGACTGAGGCCTATGGTGCCTTCCAGATGCTCGTTGACACCATGTATGAGGATTACCTGCGCACCGTCCTGCGCATCGAGATCAAGGCCGCCCCGCAGGCTGTGGAGCGCAAGGAGGACCCCGCGCTCGAGGGTGCGCGCTTCTCCGGCCCCGCCGACGTCGATGGCGACAACGGCAACTCGGTCCTGCGCAAGGAGGCACGGGCACAGGCTCGCACGGCCGTCCAGGGCGGACCGGCAGCTGTCAACAACGGCGCTAAGGTGACCACCTACCGCAAGTCCGAGAGCGACGACCCGTATGTCAACGTGGGTCGCAACGAACCGTGCCCTTGCGGCAGCGGCAAGAAGTTCAAGTACTGCCACGGCAGGAATCGTTAATGGCCGAGGCTTTAGAGGTAACGCCCGCCGAGTTGGACGTGTTTGCGGACCGGCTCGGCGAGGTCGAGTCGTATCTTCATTTGGACGAGAAGCGCACCCACGTGACCGAGCTTGAGGCCAAGAGCGTCGCTCCCGGCTTTTGGGACGACGCCGATGCCGCTCGCGCCACGATGGAAGAGATTGCGCGCGCCAAGGAGGATATCGCCGCCGTGGATACCGCGCGCGGCGAGCTCTCCGACGCCCGCGCGGCGCTGGAACTTGCCGAGGAAATGGGCGATGACCCCGATGCCGCTGCACTGCGTGAGGAGGCTGCCGCCACGGCTGATCGTCTGGCGCGCGCCATCGATGAGCTCGAACTTTCGAGCTGGTTTACCGGCGAGTTCGATCACGGTGACGCGATTGTGACCATCAAGCCCGGACAGGGCGGCTTGGAGGCGCAGGACTGGACCTTCATGCTCTTTAAGATGTACATGAAGTACTGCCAGCGCCGCGGCTGGAAGGTCACCATCAACGATTGCCCCGCTGCCGAGGTCATTGGCATTGATCGCGCGACCTTTACCGTTGAGGGCAAGGATGCCTTCGGTATGCTTCGTGCCGAGGCCGGCGTTCACCGTTTGGTGCGCATTAGCCCCACCGATGACAAGAAGCGTCGACAGACTACGTTTGCCGGCGTCGAGGTCATTCCGGTGCTGCCCGACGATATCGATATCGAGATCAACCCCGACGATATCCGCGTCGACGTGTACCACGCAAGCGGCCCGGGCGGCCAGGGCGTCAACACCACCGACTCCGCCGTGCGCGTGACGCATTTTCCCAGCGGCATTGTAGTGACCTGCCAAAATGAGCGCAGCCAGATTCAGAACAAGGCCGCGTGTATGCAGATTCTCAAGGCCCGCCTGTACGAGATTGAGCTCGAGAAGCGCGCCGAGGCGCTCGACGAGATCCGCGGTCCCAAGACTACGATTGGCTTTGGCAACCAGATCCGCAGCTACGTGCTCTATCCGTATCAGATGGTCAAGGACCTGCGCTCGGGCGTGGAGACCAGCAACGTCGAGGCCGTTCTCGACGATGGCGACTTGGATCCGTTTGTGATCGGCTACCATCGCTGGGCTACCGGCAATGCTGATGCGGAGTCTCCGTCCGCTTAAGCCCCGGGTGAGTCTCGGACCGACACTAAACTCTGGACAGGCGGTTTTATATCCAGAGCAAACCCGCCGCGGGGTGGTTTTTCCTCGGCGAATCGGTAGAATCAAATACGGTAAGAAGTTCAAAGCGCACCCAATGGGGTGCGCTTTTTTGAGGGAGGTAGCATGGCGTATCGTCTGGATATCAAGCGTATTCTTTCAATGAACTTCTTTCGCGATCTGCCCCAGATCATGCTTGGGTGCGCTTTGGCGGCCATCGCGACCGACCTGTTTTTGATTCCCAACGGTCTTGCCGCCGGTGGCGTTACGGGCCTTGCGACTATTATCCAGGCGGTCGGTGCCGCGCGAGGCGTGTCGCTGCCCGTCGGTATCCAAACCATCGTGATGAACGCCTTGCTGTTGCTGGTCGTAATGCGCGAGGGCGGCATGTTCTATGTGGTACAGACGGCGACAGGCTTTGTGCTACTGGGCTTCTTTACCGACCTGTTTGCCCCGTTTGTAGCGCCTCTGGCAGATGCAGACCTGATGCTTCCCGCTATGTGGGGCGGCATTATCACGGGCATTGGTTACGGCATGGTGTTACGCGCCGGCGCCAACACCGGCGGCTCCGACACCATCGGCCAGATTATCTCGCGTAATACCTCGCTGCCGGTGGGTTCGACCGTCATGGCGATCGATGTCGCCGTATGCGCGGCATCGGCCCCCGTCTTCTCTCTGGAGAACGCGCTGTATGCAGGGCTTTCGATGGTAATTAGCGGCTATGTGATCGACGCTGTGGTCGATGGCGGCAACAAGCGCCGCATGGTGCTCATCATCTCGGACAATTTTCCCGATATCGCGGCCGATATCATGTATGGCCTGGGTCGCGGCTGCACTAAATTTAAGGCGACCGGCATGTATTCGGGCGCTGAGAAGCCGGTGATTATGGTGATCGTTAGCCGCCGCGAGCTCAATACACTCAAGACCATCGTGCGCGAGCGCGATCCTCAAGCTATAGTGACGGTCGCCGACGTTACGGAAGCCTTCGGCGAGGGGTTCAAGGACATTAACGCGTAGGGCAGACGGCGCTCCATCCAAAAGACGTTCACATTGATAAACCGATTCATCAGCGGGTCTGCCTGCTAAATTATTCAAATAATGATAAAAACTCTGGTAAAGCCTTCAGTTTCCAGCATAATGAATGGCGCACGTGCATTGCGGCTGGGTTGGGATTACCTTCTGCGCCGTGCGCATCTTGTCTAAAGAGGATGAAAGGAAGGCACAATGAGCGACGAAGAGCTCAAAAAGGTTGCCAACGAGGTAAGGAAGGGCATCGTCACCGGCGTGCACGCTGCCAAGTCCGGCCATCCGGGCGGTTCGCTCGGCTCTGCCGACATCATGACTTATCTGTACTTTGAGGAAATGAATGTCGACCCGGCCGATCCTCGCAAGGCCGACCGCGACCGCTTTGTGCTCTCCAAGGGCCATTGCGCTCCGGGTCTGTACGCCGTGCTCGCCGAGCGCGGATTCTTCCCCAAGGAGGACCTCGAGACGCTGCGCCATATCGGCAGCCACCTGCAGGGCCACCCCAACATGAACGACACCCCGGGCGTCGACATGTCCACCGGCTCGCTGGGCCAGGGCATCTCCGCCGCCGTGGGCATGGCCGTCGCCGCCAAGCACTGGGGCGATACTTACCGCACGTACGCCCTGCTGGGCGACGGCGAGAGCGAGGAGGGCCAGGTCTGGGAGGCCGCCATGTTTGCCGGCAATCAGCAGCTCGACAACCTCTGCGTGATCGTTGACCACAACGGCCTGCAGATTGACGGTCCCGTCGAGGAGGTCAACGATCCCATGCCGCTCGCCGACAAGTTCCGCGCCTTTAAGTTCCACGTGGTGGAGCTCGCCGACGGCAACGACTTCGGTCAGATTCGCGCCGCCTTTGCCGAGGCTCGCGCCACCAAGGGTCAGCCTACCGCCATTATCGCCGAGACCATGAAGGGCAAGGGCGTTTCCTTTATGGAGAACCAGGTTGGTTGGCACGGCAAGGCCCCCAACGATGAACAGTTTGAGCAGGCCATGGCAGAGCTCACGGCCGCCGGAGAGGAGCTCTAGGATGGCAGACGTCAAGAAAATCGCCACGCGTGTAAGCTACGGCGAGGCCCTCGTTGAGCTCGCTGCCGAGCACGACGACTTTGTGGTCCTCGACGCCGACCTGGCTGCCGCCACGCAGACCGGTAAGTTTAAGGCCGCCTGCCCCGACCGCTTCTTTGACGTGGGCATTGCCGAGAGCAACCTGATGGGTGTCGCCGCCGGTATCGCGACCACCGGTCGTACTGCCTTCGCGAGCACCTTTGCCATGTTTGCCGCCGGCCGCGCTTTTGAGCAGGTCCGTAACTCCATCGGCTATCCGCACCTCAACGTCAAGATCGGCGCCACGCACGCCGGTATTTCGGTGGGCGAGGACGGTGCCACGCACCAGTGCTGCGAGGATATCGCCCTTATGCGTGTTATCCCTGGCATGACCGTGATTGTCCCGGCCGACGACGTGGAGGCCCGCGCCGTGGTCCGCGCCGCCTACGAGTGCGACGGTCCCGTGTACATGCGCTTTGCCCGTTTGGCCTCGCCGGTCATCAACGACCCCGAGACCTACAAGTTCGAGCTGGGCCGCGGCATCGTCATGCGTGAGGGCGCCGATGTGACCATCATCGCCTGCGGCCTGATGGTTGGCGAGGCTCTCGAGGCTGCCGAGCAGCTCGCTGCCGAGGGCATCGACGCCGAGGTCATCAACATGCACACCATTAAGCCCATCGACGCCGATCTGATCGTCAAGAGCGCCGCCAAGACCGGTCACGTCGTGACCGTCGAGGAGCACTCCGTGATCGGCGGCCTGGGCAGCGCCGTTGCCGACGTGCTCTGCGCTCAGTGCCCGACGCCGCTCAAGAAGATTGGCGTCAACGACACCTTTGGCGAGTCCGGCCCGGGCGCCGAGCTCCTGCACAAGTACGGCCTGGATGCCGCCAACATCGTGGCAACCACCAAGGAGTTCTTGGCTTAGGGCAAGACGAGGCAAAGTATCGCTTCAGCAACCGTAAGCAAGCCAGAACAGGGGCGCCCTCTTTGAGGGCGCCCCTGTTTTTTGTCGGTAACAAACAAATCAGGCCCGCACCAAGCAAGGGCTTCCTCCGGGAAGCGGGCCCAGGCCAGCAAAGTGCAACTCAGCCCTTCCAACTTTGTATATGCAGCACCCCAAGAAAAACGCGGCGACTCCTTAGTAGCCGCAGGCCGCGCACAGGGCTACCTCCCAAATCTTTCCGCAGGACGGAGGAGTCCCCGCAGCGCGAAGCGCGCAGCGGGGACTCCGACATGTCCGAGGACGATTTGGGAGGTAGCCCTGTGCGCGGCCGGTGAGACCAAAACCCTGCCATGCTTCTTATGTGCAGTGAAGCCAATGCTGCTAAAATACAAAGCGCTCATGTAGTTTAAACGCACGATGATAAGGAGCACCAGTGGGTAACCACTTCCGTACCTCCGGTGCGGGCGATGAGGCCCCCAAGACACGGCAAGGTGTCCCGGGCACACGTTTCGCCACTCCGGATTCAGAGGGCCAGCATATTGCCCAGGCCCCCGCACAGCCGGCAGATCAGGCACGGCCGGCATCCGATCCCTTTGCCTACAATCCCACCAGCGATGCCGAGCTTTCTGCCGCTGCGGGCTTTGAGCCCGTCCAAAAGGTGACTGCTCGCGTGAACCAGCCTCAGACGTCAGCCGAGCCTCAGCCGACCATGGCGGGCATTCCCGATCCCATGGTTCCTGCTACGCCCGCGCCGCAGCCGGCGCAGTCCGGCCTCTTTGCCGGCATTCCCGATCCTACGCAGCCCGCTGCGCCCATGGTCGAGAATGATCAGGCTGCCGAGGTCGCAAGTCTTGACAATGCGCTCAACAACCCCGATTTTACGTCGGTGTTCGCGCCTATCGATCCGCAGGCAAGTCGCAAGAAGATGGCCAAGCAGGCCGGTGTCGAGCCCGTCATTCTGATGGAGCATGTCACCAAGATCTACCCGGCACAACCCAACAAGCCCGCACTCGACGACATCAACATCGAGATCTATCCGGGTGAGTTCGTCTTCTTGGTCGGTCATTCCGGATCGGGTAAGACCACGCTGCTTTCCACGCTCAACCGTGATGTCAGGCCTACGAGCGGTCGCATTTTGGTCGCCGGTCAGGATCTCATGAAAATCAAGAACCGCAAGGTTCCCTTCCTACGCCGCCAGATTGGCGCCGTGTTCCAGGACTTTAAGCTTCTGCCGCAAAAGACCGCCTATGAAAACGTGGCGTTTGCCCTGCAGTGCATAGGCAAGCCCAAGGGCGTCATTCGCAGCCAGGTGCCCGAGGTGCTGCGTCTGGTCGGTTTGGCCGATCAGATGGACTCGCTGCCCGATCAGCTTTCCGGCGGCGAGCAACAGCGCGTGGCCGTCGCCCGCGCCATGGTCAACCGTCCGCCGCTGCTGATTTGCGACGAGCCAACGGGCAACCTCGACCCGGCAATTTCGCTCGGCATCATGAAGCTGCTCGAGCGCATTAACCGCACCGGCACGACCGTGATCGTGGCTACCCACGATCGCGAGATGGTCGATAGTATGCATCGTCGCGTGATCGCCCTCGAGGGCGGCCACGTAATCCGCGACCAGGAGAGGGGAGGTTACGGCAACTATGGCACCAACTAACGTGGGCTATTCGCTCAAAGAGGCAATGAGCCACTTCTTCCGTAACTGGACCACCTCGCTCGGCGCCGTCATCACGATTTTCCTTTCGCTGTTTATCATCGGCCTGTTCATCATGGGTTCCGCGATGCTGAACTCCGTGATCGGCACCGTTGAGGACCAGGTTGTTATCAACGCGTTTATTAGCGATGACGCCGACCAGGCCGACGTCCAGGCTTTCGAGAGTGAGCTCAAGACGTGGAACAACGTTAAGTCCGTGACCTATAAGGACAAGGACGACGCGCTGGCCGAGTACACGAGCAAGATGTCGGGTAACGCCGACGCCACTCTGAGCGCACTTGATGGCCAGAATCCGCTGCCTGCTTCGTTCGCGATCGAGATGGACGATCCGTCCCAGGTCGAGAGCACGGCCAAGAAGCTCAAGAAGAACTCCGATTTCCAGAAGATCGCGGATGACGGTGACGTTGACGCGAGCGTTCTGTACGGTCAGGAGGAAGTGAGCCGCCTGTTCCAGGTGACGAACTACATCCGCATCGCTGCCGTTGTGCTTGTTGGTTTGCTGACGTTTATCGCGTTCATCTTTATCAACAACACGATTCGCCTGTCGATTACGGCTCGCCGCCGCGAGATTGCTATCATGCGCCTGGTGGGCGCCAGCAATGGCTTTATTCGCGGTCCGTTTATCACCGAGGGCGTGCTGCAGGCCGTTTTGGGCTCGCTGCTTTCCATCGGTGTTTTGGAGCTGCTTCGCAACCTGTTGGTTCCGCGTCTTCAGGAGAGCATTGGCTGGATGTCGTTTGCGCTGCCGATGCAATACTACCTGGTGACGTATGCCGCACTGATCCTGGTCGGCGTGATCATCGGTCTCTTTGGTTCCGCCATTGCCATGCGTCGCTACCTGCGCGTGTAGACACAGCTGGAATAAGTTTTGCTAACGGGCCGTCCCGCTCTGGGGCGGCCCGTTTTTTGATCCCGTGCGACGGAGGAAAAGGGCTCACCGGCAGTTCGGCTTGTTTCGATAATTCGATTTTCTCCGTCACATAGGGATCATGACGCGAGGTGCGTGCCCTGTTGTTGATTGGGTAGACTCTTTGATGCGTGCGGTTTAGGCCTGCACGGTGTTTTGACATGATGCGGTTGCGCCTGCGGGCCCCGCAACAGATAGTAAGGAGGCGCCATGGGGCGCAATAACAAACATAAGCGTAGCGCTCGCAACAAGCGCGCGCTGGTGCGCAGCGAGCGGCGTCCCAGCCTGACGGGCCGCGTGCAGCTCCATGAGCACAGCGCCTATGTTGTCACCGATAATGGCGACTATAAGGTTATGGGTCGCGGCAAGCGCGAGATTATGGACGGCGACATCGTGGCCGTGAGCATTAAGACCGGACCGCGCGGCGATCGCCGTGCCGTGATCGAGGGCGTTGTCGAGCGCGCGGCCATAAGCGTGGTGGGCACGTATCAGACGGCAGGCCCCCTCGGTGTGATCGAGCCGCTTGATTCGCGTCTCAAGGCCGATTTCTTTATTTTGCCCGAGGATACTTCGGCGGAGCGTTTGGGCATGCATCCGGGCGATGCAGTCGTCGCACGCATTTTGAGCTATCCGACACGCTTGGAATCGGGCACCGTGACTCTTGAGCGCCGCATTGGCGGCGACGATGCACCCGACTTGGGCGTTCAATATGTCATGGCTCGTTACGGCTATATCGATAGTTATCCCGAGACCGCCCTTGCCGAGGCCGAGGAGCTATCGCTCGACGTGGCGACGGCTCTTAAGGACCCGCTTCGCCGTGATCTGCGCGACCGTTTTATCATCACGATCGATCCGGTCGACGCGCGCGACTTTGACGACGCCATCTCGTTGGAGCGCACGACGCAGGGCGGCTACAAGCTGGGTGTCCATATCGCCGATGTATCGCATTATGTGGCCTGGGATGGACACATCGACCTAGAGGCTCGCCATCGCACGACGTCGGTGTACCTTGCCGATCGCGTGCTCCCCATGTTGCCCGAGCGCCTGTCGAATGACCTGTGTTCCTTGCGCCCCGACGAGGATCGCCTGGCGTTTACCGTCGACATCGAGCTCGATGCGCAGGGGCACGTCCGCCACTACGATCCGTATCCCAGCGTGATTCGCTCGCGCGTGCGCATGGACTATGACGGTGCCGAGGCACTGCTGGTGCGTGCCGGTGCGGTGGAGTACTCCGTGTTGGAAGGTGCCGCCGAGGATGTTGCTGCAGCCGAGGCGTCGCGCGAGGAGGCGCTTGAGCGCGGTTTGACTTGCGAAGAGACTGCCCGCGACTACGACGTGGATCTGAGCGATTTCCTAGTCGCTGCCAACGAGCTTGCCGAGCGACGCCGTCGCATTCGCCGTGCGCGCGGCTCGGTCGACTTTGACACGGCGGAGATTCGCGCTTTGCTGGACGAGGACGGCATTCCCGTGCAGATCGTGGCCCGCGAGCGCTCGTGTGCCACGTCGCTCATCGAGGAAGCTATGCTGCTTGCCAACGAGTGCGTTGCCGAGTGGCTGGCAGACCGCGATATTGAGGCATGCTATCGCGTGCATGAGGATCCCAGCCCCGACAGCTTGCACGGGGCCGCTGTGGCGCTGGCGCAGCTGGGTATCATCGACGATCGCCGCGCGGCCGGCATTGCCCTGGGAAGTCCCGATGAGCTGCAGGCGGCGGTTGACGCTGCCGCTGGCACGGCAAATGCCCCGCTTGTCAACACGTTGCTATTGCGCAGTATGCAGCGCGCGCTGTACAAGCCGCGCAACGAGGGCCACTTTGCGCTCGCCGCGCCGTGCTACTGCCACTTTACGAGCCCTATCCGACGCTATCCGGACCTTGTTGTCCATCGCGTGCTCAAATTGCAGCTGGCGTATGAGCAGCTGGGCGGCAAGGATGCCTTGGTGCGCACGCCGCGGCTGATCGGCAGGGGTCGCGAGTCGCTGCCGCGCATCTTGCCGCAGATTTGCCGTGCATGCAGCGATGCCGAGCGTGCGGCCGACGCCGCCAGCCATGCGACGCAAAAGATCAAGATTGCCCAGTATTACGAGGATCGTCTGGGCGAGCGCTATGCCGGAACCATTTCGTGGGTCAGCAGCATGGGCTTCTTTGTGCGCCTCGACCTGACACAGGTCGAGGGCTTGGTCTCGATTAAGAGTTTGGGAAGCGAGTGGTTCGAGTTTGACGAGGACGCGCTCACGTTGACGGGTGCCGACACGGGGCGCCGTTTTGAGTTGGGGCAACGCGTGATCATCGAGGTCTCGCGTGTCAACACGACCCGCGGGCACTTGGACTTTAAGCTCATCCATTAGTTTGGCCAGAAAAAACTTGGTTGGCGACCGGGTGCATAAGATTTTTGTTCCCGGCAGGCACTTCGACATTATTGACCTGGGTTTCGATGCTGCGGGCGATGTCACCGCTATCGTGCTGGTGCTGCTGGTGGCCGCGTTGGCGCGTTATGCCACTCGTCCCATCGGCGCCCATGCAAGACGTGTCTGGATACCCAAGATACTACCGGCATCGTTGGATACTCTTTATGGCAACCGGTTACAATGTCAACTGTCGATACGCGCCATCGACGCTTCGGCGCTTACCCAGACATGCGTCTTTACGAAGAGGAGATTCCTGTGGCAGTGCTATTTGTTGAGTATCCCAAGTGCTCTACCTGTAAAAAGGCTAAGGCATGGCTGGATGAGCACGGGGTTGAGTATATCGATCGCGATATCGTAGCGGATAACCCAACAGCCGAGGAGCTTTCCGCGTGGGTTGCGCGGTCGGGATTGCCGGTGCGACGCTTCTTTAACTCGTCGGGCATGAAATATCGAGAGCTTGGTCTGAAAGCGCGCCTGGATGCGGGTATGACGGACCAGGAATGCTGCGAGCTGCTGGCGACTGACGGCATGCTGGTTAAGCGCCCGCTGCTGGTGGGCGACGACTTTGCGATCCCCGGCTTTAGGGAAGCGGCTTGGACCGAGGCGTTGCTGTAGCGACTGCGGGGAAGCTGTATCCCGTTTTGGATGCCGATTTTGGGATACAGTTTTCGCTGACAGGCTTGCTCCGGTCAGTTTTTGAACCGCGGCCACCCGTGCGGGCCGAAGAGCTATGCGTGCTTGTCGAAGTATCGCTTCGCCATCCTTTGTCCATAAGGGGCAGATGTGTCGCTTCACAGGTCCTTCACGGGTTGGCTAAAATCAGGCCAATTTTAAAAAAGTCAAAATAAAGACTTGCGTCATCGCGATGCTTCCCGTATATTTCTTTCTTGCGCAAAGGCACAGCCGAGCGCAGCGATGCAGTCATTGGGATGTCGTCTAATGGCAGGACAGCGGATTCTGGTTCCGTCAATGGGGGTTCGACTCCCTCCATCCCAGCCATTGCATTTGCTACATATGGCCCGTTCGTCTAGCGGTTTAGGACGCCGCCCTCTCAAGGCGGAGATCACCAGTTCGAATCTGGTACGGGCTACCACAAATTGAATGCCCGGGCCTCGCAAGAGACCCGGGTTTTGTGTATACACCGCATGTGTGGAATGAGCCGCGTTTCACCTGGACCGAGGAGTTGCCATGGACCTGCCCATCAGCCTACAAGACATTACGTATGCCGAGAATTACCTGGCGCAGGGAGACCTGGCCACGGCGACGCCGCTGCTGGAGCGTTTGGTGGAGCTCGCCGAGGAGTATATCGATGCCGAGTGCAAAACGGAGGAGAACCGCCAGTACTTTAGCTTCGATAGCAAGTTTGAGCGCCTGGCCTACCGCCGCGTGGAAAAGGATCCACGCGAGCTGGTGCAGGTCGAGGTGCCGTTTGACCGCCTGTACTCCGACATGGCGTTTGCCTACATCCGTCAGCAGGATTATGTTAGCGCCCGCAATGCCTTGATGCAGGCCGTGCGCTGGGACCCCATGAACTGCAACTACCGACTGGATCTGGCCGAGCTGTTCCGTGCGCTCGAGGACAAGCAGGAGTGGGCTTCGCTTTCGTTTTCGGTGCTGGAGCGTGCGAGTGACGGCAGGTGCGCCGCCCGCGCCTACGCCAACTTGGGCCAGTACTTTTTGGAGCCCGAGACCGAGAACGTCTCGGCGGCCGTGGGTTGCGCACGTCTGGCGCTGCGCTTGGCCCCTGGCGATTCACATACGACGCGCTTGCTCAGCAAGATCCATGCCACCTATCCGGATGCCGCCGACGAGAGTGATGAGCATGTGATGGGCGAGCTGGCGTTACAGGGCGTACCGACCTCGCCTTCGGCCGAGATTGCCATTTGTCTGATTATGTGTGCGACCGACGCTGCGAGCGACGGTGACAAGCAGGAGGCTACACGCCTGACGGTCCGTGCCCGCGACCTGGTGGGAGAGGAGGCATGCGCGGCGATCATTAAGCTGGTGCGCGAAAGCGATGCCGAGCTCAACGCCGAGCGCAAGGCCAAACGCGAGGCCGCGAGCGGGAAAGCCGATGACGCCGAGGAGGCCGGTGATGCCCAGTAAGCGCGAGCGCAAGCTCATCTCCAAGAATCGTTCGGCGCATCACGAATACTTTATCGACGAGACATTCGAATGCGGCATTGAGCTGAGCGGTACCGAGGTCAAGTCGATTCGCGAGCGCGCCTGTCAGATTACCGATACTTTTGCGCTGATTCGCGGCGGCGAGTGCTGGCTGGTGGGTTTGCACATCCATCCCTATAGTCACGGTGGCGTGTGGAACCGTGATCCCGATCGCCGGCGCCGTCTGCTGCTGCATCGCAAGGAGATTGATTTTCTTGACGGCAAACTGCGCAACCGCGGCTATGCACTGGTGCCGCTCGAGCTCTACTTTAATACCGATGGTCGCGTTAAGCTGCTGTTGGGCCTGGGCCGTGGCAAAAAGCTCTACGACAAACGCGAGGACATGGCCAAACGTGACGTTCAGCGCGAAATCGATCGCGCGCTTAAGGAGCGTAATCGCTAAGGGTTGATATCCGGGCGGGCGGGGATGTTCATCCATCACTGTTGTCGTACTCCCGGTCTGCTCCTCGCAAGTTGCGGTGGAATAGTTCCTGTTTGTTGGGTATCCAGGCTTAAACAGGGACTTTTTCACCGCAACTGCGTGTGGCTCATTTTTCTTACCGTTCTGACACATATGTCTCATTGTGGGTATATACGTCTGCAAGGCTCAATTCCGAGTTAGGGGAGTGATCGTTTTGGATAAAACTGCGTTCTTTACGATGCCCTGCGGGCTGTATGTGGTGAGTGCCGCGGCAGATGGGTCGCGCGCCGGCTGCATTATCAACACCGCGGTGCAGGTGACGTCCACGCCGCCGCGCATTTCGGTTGCCGTGAACAAGGAAAATGTCACGTCTGGCGTTATCTCGTCTGCCAAGGCCTTTGCGCTGACCGTGATCGATCAGACGGCCGATATGCCCTACATTGGTAACTTTGGATTCCGTACCAGCAGCAACTATGATAAATTTGCCAAGTACGAGACGCGCGAGACCGCACTGGGCATGCCCTATGTTCCCGAGCATGCGGCGGCCTTGTTTAGCTGCCGTTTGATCGACACAGTGGATGTGGGCACGCATCTACTGTTTATCGGCGAGGTCGAGGATGCCGAGCGCCTGAGCGACGAGACGCCGCTCACCTACGATTACTACCATAAGGTCCTGAAGGGCAAGACGCCGCCCAAGGCGTCTTCGTACCAAGGGTAGAAATGCGGTAAAACCGCTTGCATTATATTATTAAGAATATATACTAATTAAGCAAAGTACACCAGCAGCCACGTTCGAGAGGAGAACATCATGGCCGAGGAAAAGAAGACGTACAAGTTCGTGTGCACCGTTTGCGGTTACGAGGTAGAGGTCGACACGCCCGAACTGCCCGAGGATTACGTGTGCCCGGTGTGTGGCGTCGGTCCCGATCAGTTTGAGCTCGTCGAGGAGTAGCTCGTAGACACACGACTTGCAGCAACATATAGCTCTGTCCAAGGGCCCCGGTCGGATATCCCGGCCGGGGCCCTTTTCCTCCGTCCCCAAGGGATCACGGCTTCTATTAGCCGATCCTGTCTGTTGTGAGTCCGGCCGACCTTTTGTCTTAACCTGCAACATCTAACGGCTCAAAACGGGTCTTCCTGTTACAGAACGAGACAAACCAAAACCATCATTCTCAAAATCTCAATCTATAACATTTAGGCACGTAAAACCCCTCTACTTGTTACAGATCGAGACAAAAGGTTGGGACTGAAGAAATATCTCGATCTGTAACATCTGGGCGCGGAAATTGGGTCCACTTGTTACAGATCGAGACAAACTGAAACTATCTCTCAGAAAATCTCAATCTGTAACATCTAAGGGCTCAAAACGGCCTCACGTGTTACAGATTGAGACGTTATATCTGGACAGTCACGCCATCCCATTACATCCCCGTTAGCAGCACGATGTCGAGAATCGTCACGATGACGCCGATCCCTACGAGCAACGCGTTGAGCGGGCGCGAGTTGGCGTATTTGCCCATGACGCGGGGCGAGCTGGTGAGTCGTATGAGCACAAAGACCGTAATCGGCAGCTGAAGCGACAACAGTGCCTGACTCCAAATGAGACCCTCAAAAGGATTCGGGACGATCAGGCACGCCGCCACTGCGCCGACGAAACAGGCCGCCACTCCGATCGAGGAATGTCGGTCGTGGATGTCGTATTCCTCGTCGAATATGCCCGCGGTGATGGTGCCCGCCGCCATGCCCGCCGTCACGCTACTCGATATGCCCGCAAACAGCAGTGCCACCGCAAAGATGGTCGAGCTTGCCGGGCCCAGAATGGGGGAGAGCGTGGCCGCTGCGACGGCGAGGTCGTCTACGACAATGCCGTGCGCAAAGAAGGTCGTTGCGGCCAGGATGACCATGGCCGAGTTGATTGCCCAGCCCACACCCATCGAAAAGAGCGTGTCGAAGAGCTCGTAGTGCAGGCGTTCTTCGATAACCTGCTCGCCTTGGCCTTCGAAGTGCATGGATTGGATGACCTCGGAGTGCAGGAAGAGGTTGTGGGGCATAACGACCGCGCCTAGGACACTTACGATAATCGCGACTGAGCCGGTGGGCATACTGGGTGTAATCCAGCTTGTGGCGGCTTGCGGCCAGTCGACCTTGACCAGCAGAAGCTCGGCTAAAAACGAAAGTCCCACCACGCCCACGAAGGCGATGATCCAGCGTTCGGCACGTTTGTAGGAGCTTGTCATGAGCATGGCAATCGATGCCGCCGCCACGATGATACAGCCGGCACGTACGGGCAGGCCAAAGAGCATTTGAAGTGCGATCGCACCGCCCAGGACTTCGGCCATGGCGGTGGCGACCGTGGCTAGATACGCGCTGCCGAGTATCGCACGCCCGACGAGGCGGGGCAGGTGGCGCGTCGTGGCCTCGGCAAGACACATGCCCGTGGCGATGCCCAAGTGAGCCGCGTTGTGTTGCAGCACGATGAGCATGATCGTGGACAGCGTGACGATCCACAGCAGCGCGTAGCCAAACTGCGAGCCGGCGGCCATATTGGAGGCCCAATTGCCCGGGTCGATAAAGCCGACGGTCACGAGCAGCCCGGGGCCGATATGCCGTGCGATGTCGAGTCCGCCGTGGCCGCCGGTGCGCGGGGAGCCAAAGTGATGTTTGAGATGGTCGATCATGGTGCACTCCTGCGTGCCGTTTGTTTGACGCCGCAAAGGATACCCGTTTTAGGCTCGAAATCTGACCATGACTAACAAAATTGTTGTATTTGAATAGGGTGGTAAAAGGGGGTTGCCGAAATGTCTTGATCTGTAACAACTAGGGATGGAAATTGGGCCTAGGTGTTACAGATCGAGACAGGAAGAAATGGTCCTATGGAAAATCTCGATCCGTAACAGCTGACCGCCAAAACCGGCCCTTCATGTTACAGATTGAGACATTCGGAACCGTCTCTCGAGAACATCTCAATCTGTAACAGTTAGTCGTCGAAATTGGGTCTTCCTGTTACAGATTGAGATGTTTGAAGCGGTGAGCTTACAGGCCGAATCTGGGGCCCTTGTTGTTGCCCTTGAGGTCGGCGGTGTCCACTCGTAGGGCGTGCGTTACGCAATTGTTTCGAAACGGGCGGGAAACACAATGGGCCGGCGATGCTTCTAGTATGCCTATTCAACTGACTGTCTAAATATCTAGGGGAGGATCGCGATGCAGGCAGATTCCGCTCAGCAGCAGGGCCTTTATCGCCCCGAATTCGACCACGATGCATGTGGCATCGGCGCTCTTGCCGATATCAACGGTGAGCGCCACCACCAGATTCTGGACGATGCGCTGTCCATTCTGGTCAACTTGGAGCACCGCGGTGGCACGGGACTCGAGAAGAATACCGGCGACGGCGCCGGCATCCTGTTCCAGGTTCCGCATCACTTTTTCCGCAAAGAGGCTCAAAAGTGCGGCCAGATTCTGCCGGCAGAGGGCGACTATGGCGTGGCCATGCTGTTCTTCCCTCAGGACGACAAGGGTGTAGAGGATGCCCGCCGCGTGTTTGAGGAAGGCTGTGCCGAGGCCGGCGTGCCGCTGCTCTTTTGGCGCGAGGTGCCGGTCGACCCTCACGATCTGGGCGAGACGGCCCGCGCCTGCATGCCCACCATCCTGCAGGCCTTCCTGGGCCGTCCGGACGACACGCCCGCCGGCGATGCCTTTGAGCGTCGCCTGTACGTGTGCCGCCGTACCATCGAAAAGAAGGCCGACGCCGAGTTTGCCCTGCGCGACAAGATCTTCTATGTGTGCTCCATGAGCTCGCGCACCATCGTGTACAAGGGCATGCTGGTCGCCACGCAGATGCGCCGCTTCTTTATCGATCTCAACGACGCCGCCGTCAAGACGGCCGTGGCGCTCGTCCACTCGCGCTACTCCACCAACACCACGCCTAGCTGGGAGCGCGCACATCCCAACCGCTTTATAATCCACAACGGCGAGATCAACACCCTCAAGGGCAACGTCAACTGGATTCGCGCCCGCGAACCTAACCTGTACAGCCCCGTGCTGCAGCATGATCTTGAGCGTGTGATGCCCATCATCAACCGCGAGGGTTCCGACTCCGCGATTCTGGATAATGTGCTCGAGTTTTTGGTCATGAACGGCCGTCCGCTCACGCGTGCCGCGTCCATGTTGCTGCCCGAGCCGTGGGACCACAACGACAACCTGAGCGAGGAGCGTCGCGCCTACGATGCCTACCAGTCCATGCTCATGGAGCCCTGGGACGGCCCGGCGGCCATCGCCTTTACCGACGGCCGTACGCTGGGTGCCGCCCTTGACCGCAACGGCCTGCGCCCGGCTCGCTACTACGTGACGCGCGACGGCCGCTTTATGCTGGCAAGCGAGGTGGGCACCATCGAGGTGCGCCCCGAGAATATCCTGACAAGCGGTTGTTTGGGACCGGGCCAGATGCTCGAGGTCGATTTTGCCCGCGGCCGTGTGATCTACAATGACGAGCTGCGCGCCCGCTATGCCAAGGAAAAGCCCTACCGCGATTGGATTGCCGAGGGGACGCTGACCGTTGACGCGCTCGACAAGCCCGCCGCGGCAACGCCCGCCGAGGATGCCGAGGTGCCTGCTGCCGTGCGTATGGCCAAGCTCGGCTACCACTGGGATGATGTTGACGAGGTCGTGCGCCCCATGGCCCAGCAGGGCAAGGCCCCGCTCGCCTCGATGGGTATCGATGCGCCGCTGGCCTGCCTGTCCAAGAAGACGCGCTCGTTCTTTGACTACTTCTATCAACTGTTCGCCCAGGTCACGAACCCGCCGATCGACGCCCTGCGCGAGCATATGGTCACCTCGACCACGCTCTACCTGGGCAACCACGGCAACCTGCTCGAGGACTCTCGTACGGCCTGCCAACTGGTGCGTCTGGAGCGCCCACTGCTGAGCGAGGAGGAGTTCGACCGCATTTGCGCGATTGACCGTGTTGGCTTTAAGACCCGCCGTTTCCGTACCGTTTACCGCCGCGATGCCGGCGAGGGCGCGCTGCAGGCTGCGCTCAAGCAGCTTGCAGAGGACGTTGAGGCTGCGGTCCGCGACGGCGTGAACATCGTGGTGTTGAGCGATCGCGCCGGAGCGGACGAGGTGCCCGTGCCGTCACTGCTCGCCGTGGGCTGCGTGCACAACCACCTGATCCGCGCCGGCGTGCGTACCTTTGCCGACATCGTGGTGGAGTGTGGCGACGCCGTGTCTCCGCACGACTTTGCGGCGCTGGTGGGCTACTCCGCGAGCGGCATCTATCCGTACAACGCGCATGCGTGCATTCGCGACCTGGCGGCGCACGGCGATCTGGACGTGACAGCCGAGCAGGGCATCGCCAACTACAACAAGGCTGCGACCGCCGGCATCGTTTCCATCATGTCCAAGATGGGCATCTCCACGGTGCAGAGCTACCATTCGGCGCAGATTTTCGAGGCCGTGGGCTTTACGCCGGAGTTCGTCAACGCGTACTTCGCCGGCACGGTGAGCCGTGTGGGCGGTATGGGTGTCGAGGATGTTGAGCGCGAACAAAACGAGCGCTACGACGCCGCGCTCGCTATCCTTAAGAGCCCGGCTCCCGATCAGCTGCCCACGCTGGGTCTGACCAAGTGGCGCCCGCTCGGCGGCGAGGATCACCTCATTGATCCGCAGACTGTCTACTTGCTGCAGACCGCCTGCCGTGAGGACAGCTACGACACCTTTAAGGAGTACAGCGCCCGCCTGCACCGCACCGGCCGTGCCGTGCGCCTGCGTGACTTGCTCGACTTTAATGCCAACGGCCGCACGCCGGTTTCGCTCGACGAGGTGGAGCCCGCGCGCAACATCGTCCGCCGCTTTAACACCGGTGCCATGTCGTACGGTTCTATCAGCAAAGAGGCGCACGAGTGCATGGCCATCGCCATGAACCGCCTGCATGGACGCTCTAACTCGGGCGAGGGCGGCGAGGATCCGCGTCGCGAGACCCCGCTGGCTGACGGTGACTCCAAGAACTCCGCCATCAAGCAGGTGGCAAGTGCGCGCTTTGGCGTAACGAGCCGCTACCTGTGCAGCGCCTTCGAGATTCAGATCAAGATGGCCCAGGGCGCCAAGCCCGGCGAGGGTGGCCACCTGCCCGGTAAGAAGGTCTACCCCTGGATCGCCGAAGTCCGTCAGTCCACGCCCGGCATCGGCCTGATCTCGCCTCCGCCGCACCACGACATCTACTCCATCGAGGACCTGGCAGAGCTGATCTTTGATCTTAAGAACGCCAACCCCGGTGCGCGCGTGTCGGTCAAGCTGGTCAGCGAGGCCGGCGTCGGCACCATCGCCACCGGTGTGGCCAAGGGTGCCGCCGACAAGATCTTGATCAGCGGCCACAATGGCGGCTCGGGTGCCGCGGCGCGCGATTCCATTTGGCACGCCGGCCTGCCGCTGGAGCTCGGCCTTGCCGAGGCTCAGCAGACGTTGCTGCAAAACGGCCTGCGCTCCCGCGTGGTGCTCGAGGCCGACGGCAAGCTCATGGACGGCACCGATGTTGCCGTCGCCTGCCTGCTGGGCGCCGAGGAGTTTGGCTTTGCGACCATGCCGCTCATCTCCATGGGCTGCCTCATGCAGCGCGACTGCCAGCAGGACACCTGCCCGGCCGGCATCGCCACGCAAAACTGTCGCCTGCGTCGCGGCTTCCGCGGCAAGCCCGAGCACGTTGAGCACTTTATGCTCTTTGTTGCCGAGCAGCTGCGTGAGGTCATGGCGAGCCTGGGCTTCCGCACCGTCGACGAGATGGTCGGCCATCCCGAGTGCCTGCGCCAGATCGAGGTACCGGGCAACCGCAAGGCCAACCTGCTTGATCTGTCGCCCGTGCTGGCGAGCGCGACCTGCGAGTTCGGTGCCCATATCCCGGGCGCCGACGGTCGCCACTTCCTGCCGCAGATGGCTGCGGACAGCGAGCTCGACAAGACGCTCGACTCCACGTTGTTCGTGCCCTATACGGCCGATGCCCGTGCGCACCTGCGCCCGATTCGGTTCCGCGCCGATATCGCCAACGTCAACCGTTGCGTGGGCACCATCCTGGGCAATGCGGTGACCAAGGCGCATCCCGAGGGCCTGCCCGCCGGCTCCATCACCATCGATTGCGATGGTTCGGCCGGTCAGAGCTTTGGCGCCTTTCTGCCGCGCGGCATTACGCTCAACGTGTGCGGCGACGCCAACGACTACTTTGGCAAGGGCCTTTCGGGCGGCGAGGTGTCGGTGCGCCCCAACCCGCATGCGACCTACAAGTTCGACGAGAACATCATCGTGGGCAACGTGGCGTTCTTTGGCGCCACGAGCGGCCGCGGCTTTATTAACGGCCTGGCAGGCCAGCGCTTTGGCGTGCGTAACTCCGGTGCCACCGTGGTGGTCGAGGGCTGCGGCAACCATGGCTGCGAGTACATGACGGGCGGCCTGGCGCTCATCTTGGGCGAGGTCGGGCAGAACTTCGCCGCCGGTATGACGGGTGGCGTGGCCTATGTCTTTGACCAGTACGGCACGCTCGAGGCCCGTGTGAACCACGAGAGCGTGGAACTCAAGGCCCCGACGGCTGTCGAGCTGGCGCAGATTCGCGCGCTCATCCAGGAGCACGTGGACGCGACGCAGAGCCCGCGCGGCATTAAGCTGCTCTACAGCTTCGAGACGATGAGCAAGCACTTTGTGAAGGTCATTCCGACCGAGTACGAGCGCGTGCTGGCGATTGTCGCTGCGGCCGAGGCCGTGGGCAAGACGCATGCGCAGGCCGAGGAGTTGGCGTTTGACATCGTGACCGGCCGCGCGAGCAACGCGGATGTCGCTCGCTTTGATGTCGCGGGCGGTGCTGCGCCCGTGGCTGTCAGCTCTGTTGCTTCGACCAAGAAGGAGGCGTAAGTGCCATGGGTAAGCCCGGTGCTTTTCTTGATATCGATCGCGTGACCCACGAGCTGCGCCCCGTGGAGGAGCGCAGCCGCGATTTCGATCCGCTGTATGTGGAGCTCGACGACGATGCGCGCCGCGCCCAGGCGAGCCGCTGCATGATGTGCGGCGTGGCGTTTTGTCAGATGGGTGCGAGCTTTGGCAAGGCGCGTCCGAGTGGCTGTCCGCTGCACAACCTGATTCCCGAGTGGAACGAGCTGGTGTATCGCGGTCGCTGGGACGAGGCGGCCGAGCGCCTGTCGCTCACCTCGCCCATGCCCGAGTTTACGAGCCGCGTGTGCCCGGCACTGTGCGAGGCTGCGTGCAACCTGGGTTCGGTCGACGGCCAGCCCACAACGATTCACGATAACGAGCGCGCGATCAGCGACCACGAATGGGCAAACGGCGGCCCGCGTCGCTTTACGCCGGCAGGGGAGGACGCGCCCTCGGTCGCCGTGGTTGGTTCCGGCCCGGCTGGCCTGGTGGCTGCATGGGAGCTTGCGCGTCGCGGTGCCCGCGTGACGGTGTTTGAGCGCGACGACCGCCCAGGCGGTCTGCTCATGTACGGCATTCCCAACATGAAGCTCGAGAAGTCCGTGGTCGAGCGCCGCGTGGCGCTCATGCGCGAGCTGGGCATTGTCTTTGAGCTGGGTACTGACGTTACGAACCCTGCGGTGGCGGCCAAGCTCAATGGTTTTGACGCCGTTGTGGTGGCTGTCGGTGCTCGTGCGCCCCGCGGCCTTTCGGCTACGAATGTGGATGCCCCGGGCGTGGTGTATGCCGTGGACTACCTGACGGCTTCGACCGTCTCGGTGCTCGATGGCGGTGAGCCCGCGGTGAACGCGCGCGGCCTGGACGTTGTGGTCATTGGCGGCGGCGATACCGGCAACGACTGCGTGGGTACCGCGGTGCGCCAGGGTGCACGCAGTGTGCGTCAGTTTGAGTTCTTGCCGGCTGCGCCCGATAAGCGTGCGGCGAGCAACCCCTGGCCACAGTGGCCCAACGTTAAGAAGACCGACTACGGTCAGCAGGAGGCTATCGCTGCCATGGGCGGCGAGATGCGTGCTTGGGGCGTGGATACGCTCGAGGTGTTGCTGGACAAGAAGGGCGCGGCCGCGGGCCTGCGCGTGGTCGATCTGGACTGGTCGGCCGGCAAGCCCGAGCGCATTGCGGGCTCCGAGCACGAGGTGCCGGCCCAGCTGGTGCTGATCGCCTGTGGCTTTACGGGTCCGGAGCACGGCGTGTTCGACGCTGTTGACGTGCCTATTGCCACGGCGGGCCGTCCGTTGCCCGTGATGGCCTCCGAGGACTCGCATCTTGCGGCTCGCGTGGATGGCGTTGCCGCGGATGCCGCGCCGGTGTATGTGGCCGGCGATGCCCGCAACGGCAGCTCGCTCGTGGTGAGTGCCATGGCCGATGCCCTCGCCTGCGCAGCCGAGGTCGCCGAGGCGCTGGGGCTGTAAGACAATCACGGAGTTGCTCAACAATCGAATCGGCAAGGGCTGTCCCCAACGGCCGGCATATAAGGAACGTCCCCAAGTGCCGGCAGCTGGGGACGTTCCTTACGTGCCGGCATCCGGGGACACTCCTTGCGGGTTTGCGAGCGTTTTGCTCGTTTGCCGACGTTTGGCTGCCTACCCGTTGGCGTTTGCGCTCGTTGCGCTCTGCTGTTTATGTGGCGGCTTTAGTTGTTTGCGGACAGCGGCGCGGGTGATTCGTCTAGTTCTACCCGCGATTTTGTGGCAATTTGTATAATCTGCAAGTATCCCGTCAAGTGCTTGGTCAGCATCTGGTTTGCAGCCCGATGCCCATTTCGCCCGTGATGGCGGCGACCACCCGCCCTCCTCGTAAGCTCAAATTGAGGTTTATCAGTTTGAGGAGGATGTCATGGCTGATCATGTTTTGGACCGGGGACGTCTGGCCGAGGCCGTCGGTGACGATATTGCCGGCATGGCCCAGTTTTGGATGCTGCGCAAGTTTCAGTTTTTGGAGTCGGCGCGTACACAGTTCGAAGTGATAGTCGATCCATGGCTCAGCTATTGTGAGGAGCCCTCGCAAAATGAAATCATGGCCTATAACATGGCATTTACCGATTGGCTGCTGTTCGAGCGTCCCTATTACCATGGCAAGACGCTGCTTGAGCTGTATGTTGACGAGCCGCCGGCGTCGCTTTCGCCCGTCTCGCTCAGACGGCTCGAGCAGGTGCGCGGCACGCACTATTTCTCGCGCTTTGGCATTTTGGACAAGGATCCGGCGACCGGTATGGTCGCGCTGCGCGATACGCGCACCGACCGACGTTTTGATGTCTACGACCCACATATCGTGCAAAAGGAGCACTGGCGCGATGGTGCGATTGCGGTGCGCCTCGCGTGCGTCGACGATGTCTGGCTGACGGCGGGACAGCTCTATCTGTATGACATTGCGCGCCTGAGCGATACGGCGGTCGACGGGCCTGGCGCCGTGCATCCTGAGGACCTAGAAGATGGCTTCGATACCTCGTGTATCAGCTTCTTTCTGAGGCTGGTTCGCGACATCATGGGTGCCCAGGGGCGCTACGTAAAGTCACTCAACATCTACAAACAGGAATGGGAGTAGGGGATGGGCATCTGCCGCCTGCCTTGCCTTCTGCCTTTATATCTCGATCTGTAACGTTTAGGGACAAAAAAACCGGTCTACCTGTTACAGATTGAGACGAATGCTTGGGCGTTGCTGGTTTGTCTAAATCTGTAACGTTTAGGGGTCTGGAGAACGTCTAACTGTTACAGATTGAGACGTTTGGCACCTAGCTGGGGAAATGTCTCAATCTGTAACATCTACAGGCCAAAATTCGACCTAACTGTTACAGATCGAGACAAAGGTTGGCCGCGGTGCCGAACAATCTAAATCTGTAACAACTAGAGGCTCAAAGACTGTCTTCCTGTTACAGATCAAGACATTTGTCAGCGGAGGCAACGGTGACGATGGTCCATTTGTCTGACGTGGTGGTGATGAAAGTGTCTAATACCGTTTTCAAACACAAACATGCAGCACGTAGCACCTTGGCGCGGAATAGGATGCTTGCCAGGCTCACGGAGGCGGCTGAACAAGGCGTGGTGCTTGTGACACACGACAATGCCGAGCTCATGTGGCTGCGGCGCCATGTGGGCACAGACGATATTGCGGAGCCCGAATCGCACCTATTCTGTTTTCAGCATGAATGGGATGCGTTGACGCCGCCGGAGCGGGCTCGGCGGACCATCAAGGGGCTTGCGGAGTTTCATCCCGATTGGGCGTTTTGGGGGTATGACGCCGCGCTGATATGGGGTCTGGAGGTGCCGAATGATCTGCTCGGGCCGCGTTACTTGGTCAAGACGGGTTGTTCGGTGGCGTTGAGTACGGGATATAGGCTGCTGCGTCCGCAGGCGGCGGGTGCGCTTGAGCGCGTCGACGGCGTGCGAGTGACACCGTTTTGGCGCACGGTGGAGGATTGTCTGCTGCGTGCGCCGTTTTCATATGGTCTGGCGATTGCCGATTCTGCGCTGCGGGCGAAGGGCATATCGCGCGACGACCTCTGCGAACGGCTCCAGGCCGATTGCGAGGGCAGACGCGGGTATCGCAGAGCTCAGGTGATTGCGTCGCATGCGGACGGGCTGTCCGAAAATGGTGGCGAGTCTCGGTTCCGAGCGTTCTTTATTGCATACGGTTTTCCGGTGCCAGAGTTGCAGGTGGAGTTTCGCGATCCGCTCGATTCGAGCCAGGTGTTTCGGGTCGATTATTTCTGGAGGCTCGAGGACGGGACGTGCGTGATTGGCGAGCTCGACGGAAGAGGAAAGTATACCCTGCAGGATGGTGGGGATCGGGAGTCGGTCGACCCGTTCGTAGCAGAGCGTCAGCGGGAATCTCATCTGACAATGCTCGGGCACAAGGTGCTGAGGTTCACGTTTGATGAGCTCAAGAACCCGGGGAAGCTGGCTGAAAAGATGAGGCTGGCGGGTATTTCGCAGCGGGCCGATTTGGCTGAGGGATGGAAGCGTCAGTGGTATGGGCGCTGAGGGATACGACTAACGCGGATGTGGTTGTTCCTGTCGAGTTTGTCTCGATCTGTAACAACAAGGGGCCGTTTGGCCTCGTAACTGTTACAGATCGAGACAGAAGGTTGGCTGCCGCTAGAAGATCTAAATCTGTAACATCTAGAGGCCGAAAACCTGTCTACATGTTACAGATTTAGATGTTTGAAGACAGGGCTGGAGAATATCTCGATCTGTAACATCTAACGGCCAAAATTCGACCCAACTGTTACAGATCGAGACAGAAGGTTGGCTGCCGCTAAAAGATCTAAATCTGTAACATCTGGCTGCTAAAACCTGGTCTACCTGTTACAAATCAAGACGTTTTGCTGGAACGGCCGGAGCATTGCCGTGCTGTCTCCGTTTGCCCTCACATCTCTCTCGTCCCTCCGCTAACCGATATGTTCGACTTTAGTTTGCTGCATTAGGTGATAATGGACAAATGTTCAAGTTAATCGTGAGGGAGGAGCTCGATATGGCGTCTGCCGATCGTTCCACGTTGTTTATCAATGCGACCGTCCTGGATGGTTCGGAGCATATGGAGCCGCAGCCCGACATGGCCGTGGCCGTTGAGCGCGGTGTCATCACGTGGATGGGGCCGAGCGCTGTTGCGCAGGCGCCTGCAGGTGCCGAGGTCCTCGACCTGGCCGGGGCGTATCTCATGCCGGGCCTCATCAATATGCATGTGCATCTGTGCGGCTCGGGCAAGCCGGTTTCGGCGGGCGATGCGGGCGCGCTGATGAAGAAGCTCGATAATCCCGTGGGGCGCGCTATCGTGCGCCATATTCTTAAGGGCAGCGCCCAACAGCAGCTGGCAAGCGGCGTGACCACGGTGCGCGGCGCGGGCGACCCGCTGTTTGCCGATCTGGCCGTGCGCGATGCTATCGACGCCGGCAAGTATCAGGGTCCGCGTTTGGTGGCGCCGGGAACGGGCGTCACGGTGCCGGGTGGCCACGGCGCGGGCTTGTTCGCCCAGGTGGCCAACAGTCCCTCCGAGGCGGCCGAACAGGTGCGCGACCTGTATGCGCGCGGTGCCGACGTCATTAAACTGTTCGTAACGGGCGGTGTGTTCGATGCGACCGAGGTGGGCGAGCCGGGCGTGCTGCGTATGCCGGTGGAGGTTGCCGCGGCGGCGTGCAAGGCAGCGCACGATATGGGCCTTCCGGTTATGGCTCATGTCGAGAGCACCGAGGGCGTGAAGGCCGCGCTCGAGGCCGGCGTCGATACGATCGAGCACGGCGCTCCGTTGACGCCCGAGATCCTGGAGCTGTACCGCGGCGCCGCGGGAACTCAGCTCGAGGGGCGTGCGCCGAGTGTGACCTGCACGATCAGCCCCGCGCTGCCGTTTGTGCTGCTCGATCCGGAGAAGACTCATTCGACTGACACGCAAAAGAAGAACGGCGATATCGTGTGCTCGGGCATTATCGAGAGCGCTCGTGCGGCGCTGGAAGCCGGTATCAAGGTAGGTTTGGGTACGGATTCGAGCTGCCCGTTCGTGACCCAGTACGACATGTGGCGCGAGGTGGTCTATTTTGCCAAGTACGTGGGCGTGAGCAATGCGTTTGCGCTGCATACGGCTACGCAGGTCAATGCTGAGCTGCTGGGGCTGGGCGGCGAGACCGGTGCGATCGAGTGCGGCAAGGCTGCCGATATCCTGGTGACGCGCGAGAACCCGCTCGATGACCTGTGCGCTCTGCGCGAGCCGATGCACGTGATGTGTCGTGGCGATCTGGTGCGCAAGCTCAAGGTGAGGCGTATTCCCGAGGTGGACGCCGAGCTCGACACGATTATGGCCATGCCAGCCGAGGCGCTTGCCGAGGAGCTTGCCCGCGACGGCGTGGCGTAGGTGTGACGGGGGCGGGCCCTTTGTCGCATTCAAAAAAGCCGAGGTCCCAGTGCGAGACCTCGGCTTTTATTTTGTCCTGCGGTATGGCGGCTACGAGCGCGTCTCCATCTTGGCGTGGCACTTGGGGCAGGTGACGCGGATTTTGCCTTTGCCCTTGGGAACGGAGAGCATCTGGCCGCAGTTGGGGCACTTGAGGTATGCCGTGGTCTTGCGACCTTTCCACATCTTCTTGGCCGTGCGCTTGGCACGCTCAAAGTCTTCCTTACTGGTGCCGGCCGCGCGTGAGGTGCTGGCCGCTGCAGCGCCGCCACCCAAGCTGGCGACAAACTTGCCCAAGCCGGGGACCTTAGCCGAGCCGGCGACAAAGGCCTCGTTCTCCTTGCGACGTGCGTCGATGTTTTTGGACAGGCCGCGCAGCACGCCGATCACGATGACGGCGATGGCGATCCAACTGAGCCACTGGATGCGGGCCATCGATCCGATCATCGCGATGACGATGCCCGCAAAACCCATCACGATGGTGAGCTCGTCGGCGCCATTGCGGCCCTTCATAAAGTCATTCATGCAAATTGCCTTTCGTTCGATATGCCGCACGCCTTTATACCCGATTTAGAGCAAGGGGGACAGGTTAATCTGCACCAATGTGGTGCAAACATACCTGTCCTCGGAACATCAAGACGGTGCAAAGTGGTCTGTCCCCAATGCGCCGATTACTTAGAGAGCTTGTCGACGACGCGTTCGATCTCGGCGAGCTTCGCGGCTTTGAGGTCTTCGTCGCCCGATTCGATTGCCGAAGTCACGCAGCCCTCGATATGCGCCTTGAGCACGTCGGCGTTAATGCGCGCGAGGAGTGCCTGTGTGGCCATGAGCTGCGTGGAAATATCGACGCAGTAGCGGTCCTCCTCGACCATCCGCAGGATGCCGTCGATCTGGCCGCGCGCCGTCTTGAGCATACGGTTCACCGATTTGTGGTCTGCCATCATGGCGGGTCCTCGTTTCTGGTCGATGGGGTCGAATGCTTCTGGTAGCTGCTAGGCTGCGGTCACGGACAGGGCGTGGAACTTCTCGCCGGCGCTCTCGACGGCGGCAGCGAGCTGCTCGGCGGCCACGGTGTCGGCGCACTCCACCTGTACCGTCTGAGTCTCGTGATCGGCATCGGCGTCGGTCACGCCGGCAACGTTGAGCAGTGCCGTCTCGACAGTAGCGTCGCAGTGGCCACACATAAGGCCGGAAGTCTTAATTGTGTAACGCATGGGTATTCCTCTCTGTTATGTTGGCTTTCCCAGGCACCCGACCTTGACCTTCAAGCCGTCGCTCGCGTACCAAAGTACGCGTCGCTCCTCTTTCAGGTCAATCTCGTGCACCTGGAAAACCCGTTCTAAATGGACGTAATGGTGAGCCTATTTTGCCACTTTAGGCTTAAAGGATTTCAGGCGCAGAGCATTGGACACGACGCACACGCTCGACAGGCTCATCGCCGCGGCGCCAAACATCGGCGAGAGCTGCCAGCCGGTGAGGGGGAAGAACGCGCCCGCAGCGAGCGGAATGCCGATGCCGTTGTAGAACAGCGCCCAGAACAGGTCTTGCTTGATGTTGCGAATCGTGGCGCGCGAAAGCTCGATAGCGCGGGCGACGTCCATGAGGTCGCTGCGCATGAGTACCACATCTGCCCCTTCCTTGGCGATGTCGGCGCCGGTGCCGATAGCAAGGCCCACGTCGGAGCGCGCCAGGGCGGGGGAGTCGTTGATGCCGTCGCCCACCATGGCGACCTTGCCGCCCGCATCCTGCAGTTCGCGCACGTGGCGTTCCTTGTCGGCGGGAAGCACGTCGGCGATGACCTGCTTGCTGCTCAGTCCTACGCGGCGGGCGATTGCTTCGGAAGTGATGCGGTTGTCGCCGGTGAGCATGTGCACGTCGACGCCGAGCGAACGCAGCGCAGCGATGGCCTCGGCGCTCGTCTTCTTGACCTCGTCAGCTACGGCAATGGTGCCGACAAGCTCGCCGTTCTTGGCAAAGAACAACGGTGTCTTGCCCTCGGCGGCAAATCGCTCCGCAAGACCGGCGGGCACGGTGATACTCAGCTCGCTCATCAGGCGAACGTTACCGGCAGCGATGGCGTTTTGTCCCTCGCGCGCCGTAACGCCTCGTCCAGGCACGGCGGCAAAGTCCTCGACCATGCGCGCCACGATTCCGCGCGCCTCGCACTCGGTCATAATCGCCTCGGCCAGCGGATGCTCGCTCGAGCGCTCCAGCGCGGCAGCGAGCTTCAGTAACGCCTTTTCACTCATGGCGGGCGAGCCGTCGGCGCGCGTGGCTACCGCGATATCGGTCACGGCAGGTTTGCCGCGGGTGACCGTACCCGTCTTATCGAGCACCACGGTACCCACGCCGCGCAGGTTCTCCAGCGCCTCGGCGCTCTTAAACAGAATGCCCATCTCGGCGCCCTTGCCGGTGCCTACCATAATGGCGACGGGCGTGGCTAGGCCGAGCGCGCAGGGACAACTGATCACCAGCACGGCCACGGCGGAGGTAAGTGCCTCCTTTATGCTGCCGGTCAGTGCCATCCACACCGCCAAGGTCACGGCCGAGATCACGAACACCACGGGCACGAACACGCCGGCGACCTTGTCGGCCATGCGGGCGATGGGCGCCTTGGTGGCGTTGGCGTCCTCGACGAGCTGGATGATCTTGGCGAGTGATGTCTCGGCACCAACCCGCGTGGCGCGGAAGGTAAACGAGCCGGTGCGGTTGACGGTGGCGGCGTTGACGGTGTCGCCGGCGGTCTTTTCCACGGGGATTGACTCGCCGGTGAGCGCACTCTCGTCCACGGCCGAGCTACCCTCGAGCACCACGCCGTCGACGGGGATTGACTCGCCGGGGTGCACGCGCAGGACCTGGCCGGGAAGGATGTTATCGACGTCGACGGTGGTTTCGCTGCCGTCGTCGGCAACGACGGTCGCGGTTTTAGGCGCCAGATCGATGAGCGCCTCGATGGCGCCGCCGGTTTTGGACTTACTGCGCGTCTCGAGGTATTTGCCCACGGTGACGAGCGACAGGATCGTGCCCGCGCTCTCAAAATACAGATTGTCCATGCCTGTCATCATGGCCTCGTGCACCTGAGCTGTGGCCAGCTGGTCGGCCATGATGAACATGGCATAGAGCGACCAGGCAATGGAAGCGGTGGCGCCCACGGCAATAAGGGCATCCATGGTGGGTGCGCCGTGCGCGAGCGATTTAAACCCGTTGATAAAGTACGCGTCGTTGACGTAGACGATGGGGATGAGCAGGACAAGCTCGGTGAGGGCGAGCGTCATGCTGTGGATATGGTCGGTGAAAATGCCGGGCAGCGGCCAGCCGAGCATGTGTCCCATGCCTATGTAGAACAGTGGGATGAGGAAGACGATCGAGACGATGAGGCGGGTGCGCATGGCAGAGGCGGCGGCCTCCAGCTTTTTGGTGGGCGACTCCATATGGGCGGCGCCGGACCTGGCTTGCGCGCTGCCGTTTGAGCCGGCGGCACCGGTGCCCGTGCTGACGGGTGAGGCCGAGTAGCCCGCGCGGTCGACGGCGGTGCAGATATCGTCGGGGGAGACCTGCGCGGGGTCGTAGTCGACCATCATGGAACCGGCGAGTAGGTTGACCGCGACGCTTTGGACGCCGTCGAGCTTGCTCACGGCACGGTCCACGTGCGCCTGGCAGGCGGCGCATGTCATGCCGCCTACGTCGAACTTATCTTGAGCCATGGCCTCTCCTTTCTGTGGTTCGGTGTTGGAATTGTTAACCTCTCGATACTATACACCCATACCCCCTGGGGGTGTGTGGCAAAAGTTGAAATGTATGACATTCCGATACGGGGGTCGACTGCCAAGTTAGCGCACCATCCTCGCCCTTCGTCTCAATCTGTAACATCTAGTTCCGTTTTTGCCGAGTTACTGTTACAGATTGAGACAAACAATTCGGCGGTTGCTTAACATCTCGATCTGTAACATCTGGCAGGGAAAATGACCTCTATCTGTTACAGATCGAGATGTTGTTTTGCGAGGTTTTGGTTTGTCTCGATTCGTAACGTGTAGACCTGGTTTTGCCTCGTAACTGTTACAGATTGAGATGTTGTCCGGCGGGGGTCTCTGCTCGGCTCCTCCCGCCCTGTCATCTGTGGTTTACGTGGGGGCATACGGAGTGCAGGTATACTAACCCGCGGCGAATCTGCTCCATCGCTTAGAGCTGCTGCGTCTGGACGGCGCGTGATATGGCTGCCAAAGCGATCGCCAGCGTGCTGAGCAACGTCCTCTCTGTGCGCACCCTTTTTGTATGTACTAGCGCACTACCAAGCACGCCCGCGCGGCCGCATGCCGTGCCCCTTGCGCGTGCAGATAAGGAACAACAACATATGCGTAATTCTGTATCCGACGTTACCGACGCCGAGATCCTGGACGAGACCCGCGAGGCCATGGCCCAGGCTGCCTTCGATGCGGCCGACGAGGCCAGCGCCGCCGAGACCGTCGAGTCCGCTACCGAGAACCTGCCCGCCTTTGACGAGCTGGGTCTTTCGGACGAGATACTTCGTGCCATCGAGAACCTGGGTTACACGGCGCCGACGCCCGTGCAGGCCGGCTCGATCCCCGTGGTGCTCGAGGGCCGCGACCTGCTTGCCGCCGCTCAGACCGGCACCGGCAAGACGGCCGCCTTTTTGCTGCCGACCATGAACAATCTGGAGCACATCGCTCCTCCCAAACCTGTGCGCGAGCGCGGCGGCCGTAACCGTCGTCGCGGTGCTAAAAAGCCCGAGGGCAACGGCCGCGGCCCCGTGATGCTCGTCATCACCCCTACGCGCGAGCTCGCCCAGCAAATCGACGAGGTCGCGAGCAAGATCGCCGACGTCACCGGCCATGTTGCCGTGACCGTCGTGGGCGGCGTGAGCTACAAGCCGCAGACCGCTGCCCTCAAGTACGGCTGCGACATCCTGGTCGCAACGCCGGGCCGTCTGGTCGATCTGATCGAGCAGGGTGCCTGCCACCTGGACGAGGTCAAGGTGCTGGTGCTCGACGAAGCCGACCGCATGCTCGACATGGGCTTTTTGCCCGCCGTTCGCCGTATTGTGCGCGAGACGCCGGCCGAGCGCCAGACGCTGCTGTTCTCGGCGACCCTCGACGAGGAGGCCGTGGGCGAGATCACCGACCTTGTGAGCGACCCGGCCCGCGTGGAGATCGCGCCCGCCACATCGACCGCCGACACCGTCGACCAGTTTGTGTTTCCGGTGTCCATCGAGGCCAAGAACAACCTGCTGCCCGAGTTCCTCAAGAAGGAAGGCCCGGAGCGCACCATCGTCTTTATGCGCACCAAGCACCGTGCCGACAGCTGCTGCCGTCGTCTGGAGCGCAAGGGTATCAAGGCCGCCGCGATTCATGGCAACCGCAGCCAGGCCCAGCGCGAGCGCGCGCTTTCGGCCTTCCGCGACGGTACCGTCGACGTGCTGGTGGCAACCGACGTGCTCGCCCGCGGCATCGACATCAGCGACGTGCGCTACGTCGTGAACTTTGACGTGCCGGCCGAGCCGACCGACTACATCCACCGTATTGGCCGTACGGGGCGCGCCGGCGAGCTGGGCTGGGCCATCACGTTTGTGACCGAGCAGGACGTGGATGAGTTCTACGAGATCGAGAAGCTCATGGACAAGACGGCCGACATCTACGAGGCCGGCGACCTGCATGTGGGTCCCAATCCGCCCGCGGTTGACCCCGAGCGCGACCCTGCGGCCTTTAAGGTGAAGAAGAAGGCCAAGCGCGGCAAGTCCAAGAGCAAGAAGAAGCTTGAGCAGGCGCGTCGCGACGGCAAACGCAACGGCGACGATTACGGCGATGTGGCCGGTCGTTCCAACCGCGGTCGTGATGAGCGTCGCGGCGACAGCGAGCGCCCGAGCCGTCCCAAGCGCGGCGGCAAGACCCGCGTGCGCGAGGGCGTTCAGGCTCGCGTGGACGAGGCCGTGGAGAGTGTGGCCCGCGAGGTGGCTGCCGAGGAGCGCGGCGGTGCTGGTGCCGTCGAGCCGGCCCCGCGCGGCAACCGTGCCGAGCGTCGTGCCAAGCAGTTCCAGGGCGAGGCACATCGCCGTCGCCGCGAGGACGAGGACCGCGGCGGTCGTCGCCGTGTTGAGCGCGAGGACGAGGGCCGCGGTTCGCGCGGCGGCAAGCGCGGCGCGGGCGACCGCCGTCGTTCCGGTCGTGATGACGAGCGCGGTGGCCGCGGCGGCGAGTCCCGTGGCGGCAAGCGCTTTGAAGAGCGCGGTGGCCGCGGCGGTGGGCGTCGCGAGGATGCTCGCGGCAATGGCGGCCGCAGTGGCGCCGGCCGTTCTGGCGAGTCGCGCGATCGTCGCGATCCGCGTGCCAGTCGAGATCGTCGCGATGACTGGCGCAACTACGACGATACCCGCGAAGAGCGCCGCGGCGGCTATCGCGGCGGACGTGGCGGCAACCAGGCCGGCTCCCGTGGTGGCCGTGCCGGCGGTCGCGATAACCGTGGCAGCTATGGCAACAGCCGTGGCGGCAAGCGCGGCGGCAGCTCCCGTCGCCCCGGTGACGGCGGCGGCAAGCGCAAGTAACATACGCGTCGCGCGGTAAGGCGACACGAGTTTGGGCCTCGAGCAGACTATGCTCGGGGCCCTTTTAGTGGGCTCAGTATTAGGTGGGGCCAGTCTTCTTCGTGGAAACGCACGGAGACGGTCGCGGCAAGGGATACGGGCTATCGACCTAGTTGGAGATTCGCGTATGCGGGGGCCGACATCAACGCAGGGCATGAGGTTTTCTGCTGACGCGCGGCGGCTGCGGTGCCCGGGCGGACACGCCGGGGATTTCGCCCGCTGCCTGGCGCCCTTGCCGCCATCCGGCTTTCGCGCTCGCATTCTTTTGGATGCGGGCGTGTTTTTCGTGGCGCGCACGGGTCCCCCGGGGCGCGCCGTGCATTTTTGGGAGTTTTCAGCAAGCCGGGGTGGCTGCATACGCGCTGGAATCGTCTTTTTGAGCCAGCGGGATCCTTCGGCAGGCGATTTGGGTTGGCTGACGGCGTCCGGCGCGGCGATAACGCGCGTTTCGCGTCGCGCCGTGCCCCAAAACGACGCCAATCGCGCGGCGTCCACGATTTGCGGCACCGCCTGCGGGGGCCGCGATGCTGAAAACTCCGGTTTTTGCACGGTCCAAGCGGGGGTACGTTTGGACGGGAAGGGGCACCCCCGTCTATTTATGCATGACGCAAGCGAAATTATGCAAGACAATAGGGCGCCATGCGCCGGATACCCAGCCTGGGCGCGCCATACGCCGACGCTTAGGCCCTCGATATCTCGGACATCATCACGCTCTAAATACTAACCCAGCAACAAAATAATCCGTCTTTTCTCCGTCCCCATGGGACCGGGTGTGGTATTCTATCTCCTGTGTATAACTTAGGAATACCAAGTAATACCAACGCCGCAGAAACAAACTCCAGATGCGGGCCAATCGGGTTGCCTTCACAGCCCGTCGCCCAGCCGCGTGGCCCGCGTCTATCCGCACTACCGTTGTTTCAAAAAGGAAGCGCCATGGCAGAACACATGACCCCGGTTGTCGCGAAGGTCTTGCCCGAGGAAAAGGCGGCCTTCGCGGCGGCAACCCAGCTCGTGGGCACCACGCCGTCCAACGCCATCCGCATGTTTATCGCCGCGTTCAATCGCTGCGGCACCTTCCCGTTCGACATCTCGCCCAACGGGGCCTTTGGCACTGCACCCGATTCTCATCAACAATGACTGTCCCAAACTGCCGGTACTTGGGGACGTTCCTTGTCTGCCGGCAGTTAAGGAACGTCCCTCAGTGCCGGGTTTTGAGGAGGTTGGCATGCTCAATGCGATAGCGTGGGCGCTCGCCTGTTTTGGCGTTGTCGCTGCCGATATTGCCCTGAGCGTCGTTTTGTTCTCCGCCCTTGGCGTCGCATCGGTGTTCATGGGTTTTTCGATCGATGACCTCGACATTCAATTGCTTCAGGCCGCCGCTCAGACGGCGTCGTTTTTGATGGCGCTGCTGTGGTGGCGTTATCTGTGGCCGCGCTCGTTTATGGCGCGTTCGCAAAGCGAGCATCCGCTCGGCGGGGGAGCGCGTGGGGCGTGGAAACGCATCGCCTGCGTTATCGTGATCGGTCTTGCCCTGCAGGTGGTCGTTAGCTACGTGACCGACGCCGTGCTGTCGCTGTTGCCCGATGCCGCGGCCGACTACAGCGAGCTTGTCGAGGAAACGGGCATGGGCGATACCAGTCCTCTTGCCGTCCTGACCACGGTGCTCGGCGCGCCGTTTTGCGAAGAGCTCCTGGTGCGCGGTGTTATCTTTGAGTTTTCGCTGCGTGCGTTTAATCCCCAGTGCCGTCCGCTCTGGAAGCGTCGGCGTCGTGCGAGTGCGCAAGACGGCGCCATAGTGTCCTGGGCGGCCCCAAGCACGTGGGGTGTCGCCGCGGCGATTATGCTGCAGGCGGCAATCTTCGGTTTTATGCACATGAATTGGGTGCAGGGTTGCTACGCGGGTGCCGCCGCCCTCATCTTTGGTTGGGTGCTCGTGACGACCGGAAAGCTCCGCTACACGATCCTGCTGCACTTTGCCTTTAATGCCGGGTCGTATCTCATGGGCCTGCTCTGGTTTGTGAACACGCCGCTCGACGTGGTAATTACGGTCGCTATCGCCGGCGTCATCCTCGTTGAGGCAATGCGCTCGTTGCGCTACGCGTGTGGGATGGACGCAGCGAGCGCACTGCTGCCTTAGTTGCGGCGACCGCCTCCGTTGGCACCCTGACGCCCCTGAGCCGCACGGTTGCGCCCGGCGGTGTTCTGCGCGCGCGACATGCCGCCGTGGCCCTTGCTGCCTTTGGGCCCCTTGGCTCCAGTGCCGCCAGCGCCACCGTGGCCCTTGCCGCCCTTCTTGCCGGTGCCATGTCCGCCGCCGGCAGATGTCTCGCCCGGGCGTGGCGGCACGGGACGGATCAGGCAATGCTTGGTGTAGCCGATCAAATCGCGACGCCCGGCTTTCTCTAGCGCCTCGCGCACGAGCTTGTAGTTCTCGGGCTTGCGATACTGGATGAGCGCGCGCTGCATGGCCTTCTCGTGCGGGTCGCGCGCCACATAGATCGGCTCCATGGTGCGCGGGTCCACGCCGGTGTAGTACATGCACGTCGACATGGTGGACGGCGTGGGGTAGAAGTCCTGCACCTGCTCGGGCATGTAGCCCATGTCTCGCACGGCCTCGGCAAGGTCCACGGCTTCCTTCATCGTCGATCCGGGGTGGCTCGAGATCAGATACGGCACCACGTACTGCTTGAGTCCGTACTCGCGGTTCAAGCGTTCAAATTTACGGCAGAATGCGTCGTAGACGGCTCGGCTCGGTTTGCCCATTACGGACAGCACCGCGTCGCTCACGTGCTCGGGTGCTACGCGCAGCTGGCCCGAGACGTGGTGCTCCAGCAGCTCGCGCAAAAACTCGTCCGAGGCATCGGCCATGGTGTAGTCGAAGCGGATGCCGCTGCGGACAAAGACCTTCTTGACGCCCGGCAGCTGGCGCAGGTCGCGCAGCAGCTGGGTGTAGCCGCTCTCGTCGACCACCATGTTCTTGCACACGCTCGGCCACAGGCAGCGCTTGTTCTTGCATACGCCGTGCTTGAGCTGCTTGTCGCAGGCGGGACGGCTAAAGTTGGCCGTCGGCCCGCCCACGTCGTTGATATATCCCTTAAACTCGGGATCGCGCGTGAGCAGCTCGGCCTCGCGCATGATCGAGTCGTGGCTGCGCATCTGCAGCACGCGACCCTGGTGGAAGGTGAGCGCGCAAAACGAGCACTCGCCAAAACAGCCGCGGTTGGAGCTAATGGAAAACTTGATCTCGGCAAAGGCCGGCACGCCGCCCGCCGCGTCGTAATCGGGATGCCAATCGCGCGCGTAGGGGAGTTCGGCAACCTCGTCCATCTCGTCGGTGGTGAGCGTCGCCGACGGCGGGTTCTGCACCACATAGACGCTGTTGGGGTAGGGCTCTACCAGGCGATGTCCGGTGATGGGGTCCATATTCTGCTGCTGCACGTTAAAGCTGCGCGCGTAATTGAGCTTGTCGGCGGTAAGGTCGTCCCAACTGGGCAGCAGGTCGTAGTCGTAGACCTCGTCGAGCGAACCCGTGCGGTAGACGGTGCCGTTGATATAGGTAATCTGATCGACGGGCAGTCCCGCGTCGAGCGCGTCGGCGATCTCGACAATCGCGTGCTCGCCCATGCCGTAGATGAGGATGTCGGCGCCCGAGTCGAGCAGTACCGAGCGCTTGAGCTTGTCCTGCCAGTAGTCGTAGTGGGCCAAGCGACGCAGGCTTGCCTCGATGCCGCCGATGATGATGGGGGCGTCCTTGAATGTCTGGCGGATGAGGTTGCCGTAGACCGTGACGGCACGGTTGGGGCGGTGTCCCTCCTCGCCACCGGGGGTATAGGCGTCGGTGTGGCGGCGGTGCTTGGTCACCGAATAGTGGTTGACCATGGAGTCCATGTTGCCGGCGCTGACGAGAAAGCCCAGGCGCGGCTCGCCGAGCACGGTGATGCTGGCGGGGTCGGTCCAGTCGGGTTGGCAGATGATGCCCACCTTGTAGCCGTGCGCGTCGAGGACGCGGCTGATGATGGCCATGCCAAAGCTGGGATGGTCCACGTAGGCGTCGCCGCAGATGTAGACAAAGTCGCACTGGTCCCAGCCGCGCGCATCCATGTCGTCGCGGCTGACGGGGAGGAACTTATCGCGGCCCGGGCGCCAGGGGCGGACAGGCGCTGCCGGGGCATGCGCGGGGCGCGAGCCCTGGGCTTTGCTTCCACGCTTTTGCTGCTGGCCGCGTTGGGCATGCTTGCCGTGCTGGTTGTGCTGAGCGTCCTGGGGCTTTTTTGCCACGATTCCTCCCGGTGTTTGTATGCTGCACGTAATTGTAACCAGTCTTTTTGGGACGGGGCTAAAAAGACTGGTGGAGTACACGAGGTGTCGGGTGTCGATGCCGCGCCCGTCGTTTGTTTCCAGACGGTGTATCTGCGCGTTGGGGAAGCCGTCTCGCGGGCGCGCCATGTTGTCAATGGGTTACAGTATGAACGGCGGCTATGTTTCCGCCAACGCACGAGAGGGTCGTCAACAAGGAGGGCGCACGACGATGCAGCGTGCCAAACAGATATCGGAGTCTATTGAGCTGGGCATCATCTTGGCGCTCGCCGGTGGCTTTATGGACGTTTATTCGTACATTGGGCGCGACCATGTTTTCGCCAACGCGCAGACGGGCAACATCTTGCTGGTGGGCGTGAGCATCTCGGAGGGCAATTGGGCGCTCGCGGGGCGCTATTTCTTCCCTGTGGTGTCGTTTGCCGTGGGCATTATGCTTGCCGACCTGGTACACGAACGGTTTGGCAGCGTGATTCACTGGCGCCAGGTGACGGTGTTCTTTGAAGCCGTCATCTTGCTGGGCGTGAGCTTTATCCCCGGCGGCGGCTACAACTTGCTCGCCAACTGCCTCATCTCGTTTGCCTGCGGTATGCAGGTCGAGAGCTTCCGCAAGATCCACGGTCACGGCATTGCCACGACCATGTGCATCGGTAACCTGCGCAATGCGCTGCAAAACGTGGACGACTACATCATCACCCACAAGCGCGGCTTTTTGGAAAACGGCCTGCTGTACTTTGGCGTGATCTTTACCTTTGTGTTTGGCGCTGTGCTGGGAAACTGGTGTATTGAGCGCATGGGGCTGCACGCTATTGCGGTGGCGAGCGTGCTGCTGTTCGTGGCGTTTGCCATCATGTTTATCGACCGCGAGCGCGACCTGCGTTTTCGCTGGAAGCGCGCCTGCGAAGATTGGAAAGAGGCCTGCCAAAAATAGCGGCAGGATGTGGCAAGGGGCTGACCCCTTGCCACACTGATCAATAATGGGGAGGGGACGGTCATCTCGGCCGCCCCTTTTTGTTTAGTGGTCAGGCGGTGACGATACCAGTTGTTGAAACGCTTTAAATAATCTGACGTTCTCACGCGTTTTTCGCTTCAAAAGCGTTAGGATGGGAGCCATAGCGTGGGGCGTAATGGGTGCCCCGCACACGATGGGAGGCTATCAATGGCTAATCGTTTCGTTCTCAACACCATCTCTTATCATGGTTCCGGCGCCATCAAGGAGATCCCCGGCGAGCTCCAGCGTCGCGGCTACAAGAAGATTTTCGTCTGCTCCGACCCCGATCTGGTCAAGTTTGGCGTTACCGCTAAGGTGACCGATGAGCTCGATGCCGCCGGCATCGCTTGGAGCCTCTACTCCGAGATCAAGCCCAACCCCACTATCCAGAACGTCAAGGACGGCGTCGAGGCCTTCAAGGCCGCCGAGGCTGATGCTATCGTGACCGTCGGTGGCGGCTCCTCTATGGACACTGCCAAGGCCATCGGCATCATCATCAACAACCCCGAGTTCGCCGATGTCCGCAGCCTCGAGGGCGTTGCTCCCACTAAGAACCACGCCGTGTTCACCATCGCCGTGCCGACGACCGCCGGTACCGCTGCTGAGGTGACCATCAACTACGTCATCACCGACCCCGAGAAGGTCCGCAAGTTCGTGTGCGTCGACACCAACGACGCCCCCGAGGTCGCCGTCGTCGACCCCGACATGATGGCTTCCATGCCCGCCGGCCTGACCGCTTCCACCGGCATGGACGCTCTGACCCACGCCATCGAGGGCTACACCACCAAGGGCGCTTGGGAGCTCTCCGACATGTTCCACTTTGAGGCCATCAAGCTGATCAGCGAGAACCTGCGCGACTCCGTTGCCGAGGCCAAGTCCGGCCAGCCCGGCTCCGGCCGCGAGGGCATGGCTCTTGGTCAGTATGTTGCCGGCATGGGCTTCTCTAACGTTGGCCTGGGCATCGATCACGCCATGGCTCACACCCTGTCCGCTCACTACGACACTCCGCACGGCGTCGCTTGCGCCATGCTGCTGCCGATTGCCATGGAGTTCAACAAGCCGGTTTGCGCCGAGCGCCTGGCCAAGGTCGCCGTCGCCATGGGCGTTGACACCACGGGCATGAGCACCGATGAGGCTGCCGACGCCGCTATCGCCGCCGTTAAGCAGCTCTCCGCTGACGTGAACATCCCGCACGTCTGCGAGGCCATGAAGGCTGACGAGATCGAGGTCCTGGCCAAGGACGCCATGGCCGACGCTTGCTTCCCGGGCAACCCGCGCGAGGCGACGCTCGACGACGTCATCGAGCTCTTCAAGAAGATCTGCCCGGCTGCCTAACATGGTTCGGCGGGCCCCCGCCCGTTACCCCCACAATCGTCCTCGGACATGTCGGAGGCCCCGCTGCGCACTACGTGCGGCGGGGCCTCCTTCTGTCCTGCGGAAAGATTCTGGGGCTAACGGGCGGGGGCCCGCCGGCTCGTTATCGTGGCGGGCGCCGCTCTGAGAAGCTCGATGGGTTGTCTCGCTAGGTAAAAAGATGGTTCGCGGTGGTATTGTTGCTGTGGGTTTAATTCGATATGAAAGGGTGACTTTGGTGTCCAAGATGGATTCTACGCTCTCCTATATTACTGACCAGTTGAAGGCGCTTACCTCGATTGCTTCGCCTACGGGCTATACCCGTGCGGCGACTGATTATCTAATGGAAACGTTGCGCGATATGGGCTTTGGCCCCGAGCGTTCCAATAAGGGCAACGTGCTGGTTGAGCTTGGCGGCGAGGGCGAGCCGCTTGTGTTGGCGAGCCATGTCGATACCCTGGGCGCCATGGTGCGCTCCATTAAGGACAATGGTCGCCTGCGTCCCACGACGCTCGGCGGGCATCAGTGGTCTACGGCCGATGGCGAGAACTGCACCGTCTACACGCGCGATGGCAATGTGTACACGGGTGTGGTCCTCAATACCGAGCCTTCGGCGCACGTGGCCGACGAGCCGGTCAAGACCATCGAGAAGAACATGGAAATCCTGCTCGACGAGAATGTCGACAGCAAGGATGACGTGCTCGAGCTGGGCATCCAGACGGGCGACATCATCGCTATGGATCCGCGTACCACGGTGACGGAGAGCGGCTACATTAAGAGCCGCTTCCTGGATGACAAGCTGTCGGCGGCGATTCTGCTGGGTTTGGCCCGCGCCGTTGCTGACGGCGAGGTGACGCTTTCGCGCAAGGTTTCACTGCTCTTTACGGTGTACGAGGAGGTCGGCCACGGTGGTGCCTTTGTGCCGGCCGACACGCGCGAGATGATCAGCGTGGACATGGGTTGCGTGGGTGACGATCTGGGCTGCACCGAGCGCATGGTGTCGATTTGCGCCAAGGATTCGGGCGGCCCCTACAACTACGATCTGGTGACCACGCTGTCCAATATCGCGCGCGAGCTGGAGCTCGATTACGCCATCGACGTGTACCCGCATTACGGCTCAGACGTTGAGGCCACGCTTTCTGCCGGCTACGACATCCGTCACGGCCTGATCGGCCCTGGCGTGTACGCGAGCCACAACTACGAGCGCAGCCACATCGACGGCGTGCGCAATACCTACGAGCTGGTTCGCGCCTACGTTCAGCGCTAGGGGAGCAGCTTGCGACTCGGCTGACCAATCGCTAAAGCCCGATTTCTCGGGCTTTTTTTCGCTTTGGGTCGTTTAGTATTATGATGTATGTAATCTATTAACTAAACGTGTAAATTACTTAACGAGGTGATGTGGTGTATGGATACGTCTGAGTACTTGTCTATGGGTGATGCTGCCCGCCTGCTGGGCGTTACGAAAGCCCGCATATCTCAACTTGCCGCATCGGGAACGCTCGCGTGCGATATTGTGGGCGGACGGAAGATGGTCGAGTACAATTCCGCGGTCGCTTATCAAAAGGTCCGCAAACGTGGACGCCGTCCTGCGGCCGATGTGGGGCGCAAGTTTACGCTGATGTCGGCCGACCATGAGGTCGCGCATGTCTCATTTGATCCGTCGCGCGAATTTCCCTTCGAAATCGCGGAGGTCCTCGATGCACAACGAATGCCGTTTGGCACGTGCTCGAGCTCTTCTCCTACGGTGAATAAACGGGAGCTCAACGTGTGGTGGAGCCATCGGTCGGTGCCCGATGTTCGCCCCGGACTCGTCTCGCGCTATCGTGAACTGGGAATTGCCAGTGGCATCGAGGTCCCGGTTCAGTGCCTGGGCCTCTCGCTTTCGGATTGCTATTGGCTGCGGCCGGCAGAATGCGACGGGCTCAAATGGCGAAACCTCAATTACTTCGAGAATGATTTTGAGCGATCGGCGCCCGAGGGACGTTCGGGTTGGCTGGAGGGCATCGGTCTTAAAAATCCGGATAACACGTCCGAGGGCGAGCTCCCTAAATCGTGGATGATCCGAAACGGCATTCGCTTTTTGGCTAAAGGTTGCGGCATGGACGATCAGCGTCCCTTTAACGAGGCGGTTGCAACGGCTCTACATCGTCGCTTGTTGTCGGAGGGCGAGTTTGTTCCTTATACGGTTGAGCGAATGTTCGATGGCCCTGTGTGTCTGTGCGACGACTTTCTTGACGGCCGCGAGGAATACGTTCCGGCTGTTTACGTTAAGGGCGCACTTGGTAGCCAGCGGGGAAACTCGACATACGACCGGTACTGCCGCTTCCTTGGTAAGCATGGAGCAGACGAGGCTGCCGTGAGAAGGTCTATGTCGCAGATGATTGTCTGCGATGCCCTTTTGGCCAACAGCGATCGCCATTGGCGAAACTTCGGCATCATCCGCAATGTCGACACCCTGGAGATAAGGCCTGCTCCGCTGTTCGATAGCGGCAACTGCCTGTGGTACAACGTACCAACTGCCGTGCTCGCAGCTGGGGAGTTTGGGTTTTCTGCTAAGCCGTTTGGGCCCGACCCTTCCGTCCAGCTGGCGCTTGCGGACTCACTCGATTGGTTCGATTCATCGCGGCTCAACGGATTTGTTGATGAGGCGATCGAGATTCTTTCGCAGAGCGAATGGGCCACAGCGGAGGGCCGGCTCGAGTCCATTTGCCGCGGCCTCGAGCGTCGCGTTATCGAGGTGAATGCTGCTGTTGAGGTACTTCGACACGTGCAGCGATAAACCCGTGGCTACTTAAGTGCGCCGGTCACGGTGCCGCCGCCCAGGACGACATCGCCGCGGTAGACTACAACGGCCTGGCCGGGGGCGACGGCGCGCTGCGGCTCGTCAAAGGTCAGAAGCATCTGTCCGTCGGCGCCACGTGTAAGGGTCGCTGCCTGGTCCTTTTGACGGTAGCGGTACTTGGTGCCCACGCGAATGTCGCCGGACGTGAGCTCTGCCTCCATGCGGTCGGCAGGGGCGCTCCAAATCCAGTCGTTGGCCGTGAGTGCTGTCGCCGTCAGGTCCTCAGCCTCGCCCAGATGCACAATGTTGTTGGCGGCATCGACGCCCGTTACATACACGGGGCGCGCCATCGCGACGCCCAGGCCCTTGCGCTGGCCGACGGTATAGCGCAGTGCGCCGTTGTGGCGTCCGACCACGCTGCCGTCGCGCCATACAATATCGCCCGGCTCGGCGGCATGCCCACAGCGGCGCTCGATATAGCCCGCGTAGTCGCCGTCCGCGATAAAACAGATATCCTCGCTCTCGGCCTTCTTGGCGTTGATGAAGCCCTGCTCGGCGGCAATGCGGCGCACGTCGCGCTCTTTGTCCAACCCTGCCAGCGGAAAGATTGTGCGTGCCAGGCGCTCTTGCGTGAGCGAATACAAAAAGTAACTCTGGTCCTTCTTGGAGTCTTCGCCGCGGTGCAGCTGCCAGGTGCCATCGGGCGCTTGGCTCGTTTTGGCGTAGTGACCCGTGGCAATGTAGTCGCAGCCCATATCGAGTGCCGCGTCGAGCAGCGCGCCAAACTTAATATGGCGGTTGCAGATGATGCACGGGTTGGGCGTCAGCCCCTCCTGGTAGGCGGTCACGAAGCGCTCGATAACGTTGCGGTCGAAGGCCTGCTGCAGGTCGAGCACATGGTGAGGTATCCCCAGGCGATCGGCGACGGCCTTTGCATCGGCGATGTCACGGTCGACCTTGCTCATGCCCGTGACGGGATCGGGCGCAGGGCAGGTGAGGCGCATAGTGGCACCGACGCATTCGTAGCCTTGGCACTTGAGCAGATAGGCAGTCACGCTGGAATCGACGCCGCCGCTCATGGCGACGAGCACGCGCTTGTTGTGCATGGGGAGGTTCTCCTTGGTGGCATGTGGCCAAAAAAGAAAAGCGGCGCGGGAGGCTGGTTCCGCGCCGCAGACATTGTAGCAAGTTCGGACGTCTCGTGGGACACCCTGACGGGATGGGCTCAGACCGCCGGGAGAGAGAGGAGGCAGGTTCGTCCCTGAGCTCAACCTATGGGAAAAAAGGCTCTAGTCCTGGAACAGTGCCGTGGACAGGTAGCGCTCACCGGTATCGGCGAGCAGTGCCACGATGGTCTTGCCCTCGTTCTCGGGGCGCTTGGCCAGCTGCAGCGCGGCCCACACGGCGGCACCGGACGAAATGCCCACGAGCACGCCCTCCTTGTGGCCCACGGCGCGGCCGGTGGCAAAGGCGTCGTCGTTCTCGACGGGGATGATCTCGTCATAGACCTGGGTGTCGAGGACGTCGGGCACAAAGCCGGCACCGATGCCCTGGATCTTGTGCGGACCGGCCTGGCCCTTGGAGAGTACCGGGGAGGTGGCGGGCTCGACGGCGACAACCTGAATCTCGGGGTTCTGCTCCTTGAGGAACTCGCCCACACCGGTCACGGTGCCGCCGGTGCCAACGCCGGCGACGAAGATGTCGACCTTGCCGTCGGTGTCGTCCCAGATCTCGGGGCCGGTCGTGGCCTTATGGATGGCGGGGTTGGCGGGGTTCACAAACTGGCCGGCGATGATGCTGTTGGGGGTCTCCCTCTGCAGCTCCTCGGCCCTGGCGATGGCGCCCTTCATGCCCTTGGAGCCGTCGGTGAGCACGAGCTGTGCGCCGTATGCCTGCATAAGCTTGCGGCGCTCGACGGACATGGTCTCGGGCATGGTGATGATCACCTTGTAGCCGCGAGCCGCCGCCACCGAGGCGATGCCAACGCCGGTGTTGCCGCTCGTGGGCTCGATGATGGTATAGTCGCCGCCGCGCACGAGCTTGCCGGCCTTCTCGGCCTCGTCAATCATGTTCTTGGCGACGCGGTCTTTGACGGACCCGGCGGGGTTGAAGTATTCCAATTTGACGAGCACGCGGGCCTTAAGGTCCTCATCGGCCTCAAAGTGAGTGAGCTCCAAAAGCGGGGTGTGGCCGATAAGCTGATCGATGGACGTATAAACCTTGCTCATGGTGAACCTCCAAGTGTTCAAATGACTGGATACCGTGTAGTTTTACGGTGGCCTAGTAGCTAAACCCATAAACCTTATAGGTTGTTTGTTTAGCTGTTGGCAAGCATAGTAGACACTAAAGCCTAGTAATGCAATAGGAAATAGGAGATTATTACGAGCTGATTAACCACCTTGACTGGAATGGGTATTTTCAAAGCCAATTTTTCGGCTAGAATTTCAACGGATTAAAAGACCGAAAGGCAGCACTATATATGTTGGTTTCTACTAAGGGCAGGTACGCCCTGCGCGTTATGGTCGACCTGGCCGAGCACCAGGCGGCCGGTCGCATCCCGCTCAAAGAGATCGCGGCGCGACAGGGGATTTCCGAGAAATATCTCGAGAACATCTTGGCTACGCTCGTGCGCGCCAACATGCTCTCGGGCATGCGCGGCAAGGGCGGCGGCTACGTGCTCACGCGCCCGCCCGAGCAGTACACGGTGGGAGAGATCTTGCGCCTGACCGAGGGCAGCCTGGCGCCGGTCGCCTGCCTGGATGGCGACTGCAAGGGCTGCTCGCGATCTGACGAGTGCCCCACGCTCGACGTGTGGAAGAACCTGGACAAGCTCATCAACGACTACCTCGACGGTGTGACGCTCGATGCGCTCGTCGCCCCCAACGGGGGCTACGACTACGTCATCTAGCCCCACCAGCCATTTGGGGACGGGGTAGAAATGGTAGATTTTCTTGTCCTCTGAGGCTTGACAAAGGCGAAGGCCGTCCATCGTTGCGATGGACGGCCTTCGTTTTGGCGTGTTGTGGCGGTTCGTATCCGGTTGCTTTAGTTCCTGGCGATGCTGTCGAAGATGCTTCGAGTGATGGACACCAAAATGCTACCCATAAAGGCCGACCCAAAGCTGGCAATGGAGATGCCCGCGCCCAGCAGATTTACCGATAGGTAGCTGGCAAGCTCGAGCATAAAGCTGTTGACTACAAGCTGAAAAATACCCAGCGTGATAATGGTGAGCGGCAGCGAGATGACCGTCAGGAGCGGCTTGACGAGCGAGTCGACGACGTTGAGGAACAGTCCCACAAAGGCAAAGCAGACCCAGGCGTCGGCCATGCCGAAGGGCTGAATGCCGGGGACGAGGAACGTGGCGATCGCGATAGCGATTGAGGTCAAAAGCCAGTTGAGCAAGAAGCGCATGGTGGGTTCCTTTCCGGTGCGCGTGACGTGTTGGTGGCGCGTGAGCTCGTTTGCCGCGGCGAATCGGATGGTTGCCTTGGCGTGCGCCTCTGCTTTGGGCGCCCATTGTCTCAGATATTCGTGGAGCTTGCGTGCGCATTCGGTTTCAAAACGGCGTTCGTCCTAAAAAACGCGCCGCTGACAGAGAGTCTTGTCACTTTAGTTTGGTGGTGTGCTAAACTGCTACGGGCAAAAGCCACATGCGTTGCCCTATTGCATAGAATGGGCGAACGATGCCCGGTACCAGTATCAACTTCGATGCCTTTTGGCGGGTTTGGCGGTGATCGATGAATATCGAGAACATGTTTGACAAGCCTGATGTCAAGCAGCTAGTCCACGCATTTAGTCTTTTGGACGACGAGAAAGATATCCAAGCGTTTTTGACCGATATCTGCACGCCGCGCGAGATTTGCGATCTATCGCAGCGTCTGCAGGTCGCGCGCTACCTGGACGAGGGCGAGCCCTATGTCGAGGTTCAGGTCCGTACCGGCGCTTCGTCCACCACGGTGAGCCGTGTATCCAAGGCGCTCAACGGCGAGTACGGTGGCTATCGCAAGATCCTCATTAAGCTGGAGGATGGCGAATAGGCCGAGGCAAAACGAATTGTGAAAAACCGCTCCTCCGGGGGCGGTTTTTATATGCCGAATAATTGGTGCAAAGGGGCCAGGTTCGCTTGCACCAACGGACGAGTCTGCCCCCTTTGCACCAATGCGGTGCAAAGCGACTTGTCTCCAAAGCACCAAAACATGAAGCTGCGGTGGCAATGTGTCCGCTTGGGCGGGTAGGATGGATGCATTGATTATTGCGAACAGTTTGAGTGGAGGACCATGCCTGTTCGAATCTATACCACTAATGCCGGCACGGATTTGAGCGATGCCGAGTCGGCGCTGCTTGCCGACCTTATTGCCCGCCACGGGCGCGCCGTGCTGCTGGCGCCAACGTTTGCCGAGCTCGACCTGTGCCGTCATGATGCGGCGGAAGCCGGCGTTTCGCTGGGCATCGATTACAAGACGCCCGCGTCGTGGCTTCGCTCGCTTTGGGAGCTTTTGGGCGACGGGCGCGGTTTCGTCGACAACCTGCAGCGCCAGATGCTGTTTTCGGACATGGTCACGCGTCTCGATGATGTCGACCTGCAGCCGCTTTCGCGCAGCCAGGGCACTGTGCGCATGCTTGCGCGCATGGCCCGCGATGTGCTGCCAGGTGTGGCGGGGACAGCTGCCGAGCGATGCCGTGGCAACAATTGCCGGCCTGAGCCAAAAAGCGATGCCGAGGCTCGTGTGTTCGAGCTTTTGCGTGCCTACGCGGGCGGTTTGGACCGTCGAGATATGGTCGAGCCCTGCGAGGCGGCTGACATTATGGCCAGCGCCCTGGCCGATAATTTGCCGGCGCGCGCCCGTGCCGTCTGTGTACGCGGCGTCACGTCGTTTACGCACGGTCTGCTCGAGCTGCTGTCTGCTGTGGCGAACAGTGGGGGAGAGGTCGTCGTGCTGCTTGCTCGCGAGCAGGCGGCGATGCGCGAGGAACTTGCCGCGGCATTTGATGCCAGCGGTGTGCTATTTGAGGTCGCGCCGCTGGGGGAGGACGCCGTCGCGTCTGATGCCGCTTGTGGAGCTACCGCTCAGCCTGCCTTTATTGAGGTCGCTGGCCCCCACGCCCGTGCTCATGCTTATGCGGACGCAATTGATGATCTGGTAAAAGCGCGCCAGGGTTTCGGGGCCGACGATACCGTCGGCCTCTCCGCCGACCCCGTGCGCCTGCTCGTTGTTTCTGCCCGGGCACCCCAGCTGTTCGGTGAGCTTGCCTCTCGTCTGGCGGCCCGTCATATCGCTGCCGAGACAACTGAATTCACGGCGTTTTCCCAATCCATTGCGGGCAGGCAGTTTGCGGCGCTTGCCAGCTTGATCGAGCGCATGAAGGCGGCCGATGAGGGTGTGGCGTCAAAGACCGAGTGGTGGCCCGCGCCTGAGCTTGCCGACTGGATCTACAGTCCGCTTTCGGGCGCTGATGCCGCCAATGCCCGTATCTTCGATAAGAATATGCGTCTCTCGCGTAGCAAGACTACCGCGGGCGTTAAGAGCCTGCTGCAGAGCGTGCAAGGCCAGGTGAGGGGCGCACGCAAGGCGGCAAGCGACGAAAACTGGTTTAAGAACGTACCGTGTGTGGTCTCGGACGTGTTCCAGGCACTGTGGCGCGACAAGCCCGTGACGGCGCTCAAGGCCATGCTTGCCGTTGCCGAGGCGTTGCCCGATCGCTCGCTGGGCAGCTTGGATGGCCAAGCTCGTCGCCAAGCGGAGGCGGTCCTGCTGCGCCACGCCATTGACATCCTTATGAATGGCGCCCGCGCGCTCGACGTGTCACAGGCCGCGACCGTGCCCGTGCTCGATGGCATTCGCACCAAGGTGGACAAGCGTAGCACCGCCTACGATTACGATACCTACGAGGTTGACCGTGCGCCACGTGCCCAGGTTCGCTTTGCCTCGCTTGCCGATGCGGCGGCTCTGCGCCCCGGCAGCTACGATGCCGTGCTGTTTGCCGATGTCGATCTGGACAGCTATCCGCTCTCACACGAGGAAGGACCGCTGGCCACGTTGGCTGCGAGCCTTGGTCGCGAGGGCGTGACGCTTGAGCCTGCGGCCTTGTTGCGCGTGCGCTTTGGCCACGCGATGGAGGCGGCACGTGGCCCGGTTGCGCTTGCGCGCGTGACGCACGATCGCCAGGCGCGCGAGTGCTATCCGGCTGCCGTGTGGACCGAGTTGCGGGCGCATGCCGAGGCCACCGGTGCCGCTCGGGTGACATGCGTGGGCGAGGGCGATATCGTAGGTGATTTTGACCCTGCAGCCGGCAAGGGCCTCAAGCGCGAGCGCGTGGCATGCGAGGCTCCTCAGCATTTGAGCGAGGCGGCCGTGCCATATCTGGTCTTGCGCCGTCGGGACGGCGAGGGCGAGGACGCGCCGCTTGTACCGCGTCTGACGTCTGCCTCGCAGATCGAGGCCTATTCCACCTGCCCGCTGTGCTGGTTCGTCTCGTATCGCGTTAAGCCCCAGTCTATCGACGCGGGTTTTGGCAACATGGAGAAGGGCAACTTTGTCCACGACGTGCTGGAACATCTGCATGCCCGCTTGCCCCAAGAGGGCATGGAGCGTGTGACGCCCGAAAACCTGCCGCGTGCGCAGGAGCTGCTGCACGAGGTCTTTGCCGAGACCTTGGCCGAGCACGCCGGCAAGCGTGGCAACGAGGGCCCGCTGGTACCGCTCTCTGCGGTGGAGGAGCGTCAGGTGGCCGAGATCCTGCCGCAGCTGGAGGGCGTGCTTGCTTACGAGTCCGAGGCGCTTGCCCCCTTCGCTCCGCGCTACCTGGAGTTTGCGTTCAACGAGCTCCAGGTCGAGTATGCCGGCTGGCCGCTCGGCGGGCGCATTGACCGTGTGGATGTGGATGCCGAGAATCGCGCTGTGGTGATTGACTACAAGCATCGCACGGGCGTTGAGGAGTTTAAGCTCGCCGATCCTACGGTGCGCGACGAGGAATCGGGCACGGCGTCCATCGACGATCCGCGCTGGTTGCCGCCACATACCCAAACGCTCATCTACGCCCAGGCCATGCGCCGGGCGCTGGATTTGGATACCCGTGCGGCACTCTATTTTTCGACCAAGGGCGGCAAGCCGGCGTTGCGCGGTGCCGCGAGCGCCGAGCTGCTCGAGGAAGAGCGTGGCGACGGTCGCATCCCGGGCCTTAAGAAAGGTTTCCCCGGCGAGGGTGGCAGCATGGACTTCGACGCCCTGCTCGATCGCGTGGAGGCCGGCATCGCCGAGCGCTTGCGCGAACTCGAGGCGGGCAACGTCACTGCTGTCGACCCGGCGTCGACGCAGGCCGCGCATGCCCGCTGCTCGTATAACCACGAAGGAACGTTTGTAAGGAGGGACGTGTAGACCATGGATCTTTCGACCTTGATGCCGCAACAGCTGCAGATCGTCAAGACGCTCGACCGTCCGCTGTTTGTCTCGGCGGGCGCCGGTTCGGGCAAGACCTTTACCCTCACGCGCCGCATCGTCTACGCGCTCTCGCCCGAATCCGGTCCGTTCGTCGAGCATCTGGACCAGGTGCTCGCCATTACCTTTACCAAGGATGCCGCGGCCGAGATCCGCGACCGCGTGCGCCGTGCGCTTATCGACGAGGGCATGGACGAGGAAGCGCTGACCGTCGACGACGCGTGGATCTCGACCATTCACGGCATGTGCTCGCGTATCCTGCGCGCACACGCGCTGGAGTTGGGCATCGACCCCGAGTTCACGGTGCTCACCGATACCGACGAGCTCATGGACCAGGCTGTTGAGCATGTGCTGGCCCGCGCGACGGCACCCGATGCCGCCCCCGAGCTCGCGGCATCGCTCAAGGCCCTCTACGCCTGGTATCCCATGGCGGGCGAGGGCGGCCCCTTTGGCGCCGGCACGACCATCAAGGGCCTGGTACGCGACCTGCTGGAGCTCTCGAGCCAGCTGCCGGGCGGCATGGACGACGTGCGCGTGGCGCGCGGCCAGGCCGATACCTCGGCGCTCGCCGATGCCTATCGATCGGCGCTGGGCGCAAGCAAGGCCGCGACCGAGAAGGCGCAGACGGCGCTCGATGCCATCGACGCGTTCGAGGCGAGCGGCAAGACCATGGCCGATGCGGCGCGACTCATGATGTCGTGCGCCATGCCGCGCGCGAGCAAGGCATTCCCCAAGGAGCAGGTCGAGCTGCTCAAGGCCGAGGCCGCCGATGCATTTATCAATATCGTGCTTGCCTGCGGTGCCCCCGCGCTCGATGCACTGGTGGGCTTGGCCCGCTCTGTAGAGGCCGAGTATCGCGCACTGAAGGCTGCCCAGTCCGCCCTCGATAATAACGACCTGCTGCGCATGGCCTACGAGGCCCTGCGCGATTACCCTGCCATTCGTGCTGCGTACGAGGGCCGCTTTAAGATGGTCATGATCGACGAGTTTCAGGATACCGACCAGATGCAGGTCGACCTGATCCGTTACCTGACGGGTGCGGGGGAGCGCGCACTGTGCACCGTGGGCGATGCGCAGCAGTCGATCTATCGCTTCCGCGGCGCCGAGGTCGAGGTGTTCCGTCGCCAGGAGCGCAAGGTGGGATCGGCGGCGTCGTCGGAGACGGTTGCCACGTCCGATGCCCCCGCCGGCGAGCTCGTCAAGCTCGTGCGCAACTTCCGCAGCCACGACGAGGTGCTGCGCTATGTGGCCCGCGTCTTCGACGGCGATGACGGCGGCCTTATGCAGGGCTTTTTGGATCTTGAGGCGAGCGACGGCCGCAAGGACACGCTGGTGGCGGATGCCTCGCGCCGCCAGGCCCTCTTTGTTGCCGGCGGCAGTACGCAGGAGCGCACACAGGCCAAGGCCCGCGCGATCGCGGAGCGATTCCGCGCGCTTGCCGATGCCGGCCAGCCCCAGGGCGGCATGGTGCTGCTGCTGGGCCGCATGACCAACGCAGACGTCTACGCACAGGCCTTCCGTGACCAGGGGCTCGACTGCGTCATCGCGGGCGGCTCGGTCTTTGCCCAAGCTGCCGAGGTGCAGACGGTGCGCGCCCTGGTTTGTGCCCTCGCCAATCCGGCCGATACGGCGCAGGGTCTTATGCCGCTGCTGGCCTCGCCGATGTTTGCACTCGGCGCCCAGGAGTTCCTGGCGCTGGCGACCAAACTCGACGATCAGACGGGCGAGACGTCGCGCCGCAACATCGATGCGGGCATCATGAGCGATTCCGATGTGCCGGGCTTGCAGGGCTTGCCGCTCGTGACGCGTGCCCGCGAGGTGCTGCGCTACGCACTGCGTCGCGTGGGGCGTGATTCGTTCGCCGCCATCGCGCGCGACGCGGTCAATGCTTCCGGCTGGTTCGTGCGCCTGGCGCAGCGCGGCCCCGAGGGCAAGGCCATCGCCGCCAACGTGCTCAAGGCGCTCGATGCCGTGGCCGAGGCGGAGGCCGAGTTCGGTAACTCGCCGCGCTCCATTGCGCTTGCCTTCGATCGCTTCCTGGCGGGCAAGGAGGCCCCGGGCGCCCTCAACGAGGGGGGCGACGGCGCGGTGCGCATCATGACGGTTCATGCCTCCAAGGGTCTGGAATATCCGGTCGTGGCGGTCTCCGAGTGCTTTGGCGTGCGTAAGTCCTCGGGTGCGGCACAGATGGGTCGCGTCGAGGGCGGAGCGCAGGTCGTGGCGCTGCCGGCACGCTTCGACGGCGTTAAACTCGCGGACGGTACGTTCGTAAAGGGCGATGACGTCAAAAAGCAGTTTGAGCATGCGTTTAAGGGCAAGGGCACGTCGCTGTGGCTACCGCCGGAGCTCATGGAGGACGTCTGTGCGACGGGTTCTCCCGCCGAGGCATTTGCTCGCCTGCGCAACGACGACCTGCAGCTTTCGCTCGAGGAGCGGGCCCGTTTGCTCTATGTTGCCATGACCCGTGCGCGCGAGCTGGTGATCTTGGCGATGGATGCGGGCGTGAGCCGTGGCAAGGTGACGGTGCCGACCTTCGATGTCGAGACCGATCTGACCTACGACGTGTTGCGCCGCATTCTGCCGACCGACGCTCTGGACATGCCGCAGCTCGATGCCGACCGCCTGGTATTCGACAACTCCCAGCCGGGCGACTACGAGCTCATTTCGCTTTCGGACTTTACCTTTGGCGAGCAGGCGTTTGAGGCCAACGCTTCGCTGGATGCCGAGGGCAGGCTCGTTCGTGGCGATACCGATGTCGCCGATAATGCTGCGCACTCAACCGTGCCCGGTCCTGCCGACCCCAAGCCCGATTCGTTTGAACTCGTATATCCCCAGGCGGCGGGCGTGCGCATGGGCACGTGTCCGTTCCCGGCGCGTGATTCGTACAGCTATTCGTCGATCGCCGCGGCGCTCCATGCCGAGACGGAAGACCGTGCCGCCGAGGCGCGTGTTCCCATGGACGAGGCGGGCGACGATGCCGAGTCGGATGGCTCGGAGATGGCCGATGCAGACGTGGCTGCTGTCGAGCCCGCCGGCAACCCCATGGCGCTGGGCTCGGCGTTCCATGCCGCCTGCCAGTGGCTCATCGAGATGGGTGCCGATGCGCTGCCCGCTGAGCGTGCCGATGCGCTGACGCGCCTGTGGTGCCTGACGCCGGAGCAGCGCGAGCGTTTTGACGTTGCCCTGAATCGCTGGCTCAGGTCGTCGGTCCGTGCCGAGCTTCTTGCCTGGCCGTGCGTCCGTGCCGAAGTGCCGTTCTTCTCGCTGGGCTGCGAGGACAAGGACATTGCCCGCTACGGTGTATATGCCGAGGGCGCCATCGATGCGCTGGCGACCGACCCGGCCGATCCGTCACGCGCACTGGTCGTCGATTACAAGACGGGTGGCACGCCGGATGAGACACCCGACCAGCTGCTCGAGAAGCACGCCCTGCAGGCGCGCGTCTATTCGGATGTTCTGCATAAGGCGGGCTTTAAGACGGTGACCGTCAAGTTCGTCCGCGTGGAGCAGACGGCCCCAGCTGTCTTAGTCGAGCTCGCCGAGCCCCAGGTGGTCACCTACAACCTCTAACCCTCAATAACGTGCGGTGGAATCCTTTTCGATTCCACTGCAGCTCAGGGGTAGCTAATTTGGGACGGGGCTCTTTTAGCTACCCCCATACATCGGTTGAGATGTATTCCGACCCCGACTCGTTCGCCGTCAGTCAAAGGGTAGCTAAAAAAGCCCCGTCCCAAATTAGCTACCCGTGTGGGTTTGGCTAGGTTCGGGCGCTGTCCGTGCCGTGGGGTAAAATCGTTCAGTCAGAACACGAACCCGCATCGGAGCTCATCACATGGCATTCGTCCATCTGCACAACCACACTGTTTTCTCCATGCTCGACGGCGCAACCCGTATCCAGGATATGGTCAACCGTGCCGTAGAGCTGGGCATGCCCGCCGTGGCCATTACCGACCACGGCTACATGTATGGCGTGCCCGATCTGGCGCTGGCCTGCGACGCCGTCAACCACAATACGCCCGAGTACAAAACGTGGAGCCACGACAAGGCCTTCTTGGAAAAGGACCGCCGCGACGAGCTGGTGGAGCCCGATCCCGAGGCAAACCCGCGCGAGCATGCCCAGTATGTGAAGGACATGGCCATGTGGGACGAGAAGGGCAATATCGACGAGCTCAAGCCGCCTCTGGTCATCAAGCCCATCTTTGGCTGCGAGGTCTACTTTACGCCGGACGAGACGCTCGCCCGCGACCACAAACCCGAGCTCTACCACATGATCCTTCTGGCCAAGGACCAGGAGGGCTACGTCAACCTGATGCAAACGGTCTCCGAGGCCGCCGTGCAGGGCTTTTACTACAAGCCGCGCGTGACGCTCGACAACCTGCGCCGCCACGCCAAGGGCATGATCTGCACCAGCGCCTGCATCGCGGGCATCATCCCCAAATACATCGACCGCGGTGACATGGAAGGCGCCATCAAGTGGGCCGAGACCTTCCGTGATACCTTCGAGCCTGGTGACTTCTACATCGAGATCCAGGAACACGGCATTACCACCGATAACGGCCTGACCGACGAGCAGATGGACCGCACGCTCATTGATATCGCCAAACAGGTGGGCGTCAAGGTCATCGCCACCAACGACTTCCACTACCTGCGCCGCGAGGACGCGCCCGTGCAGGACGTCATCATGTGCATCGGCATGAACGCCAAGGTCGACGATCCCAACCGCATGCGCATGACCGGCTCGGAGTTTTACATGAAGACCGAGGAGGAGATGCGGGCGATGTTCCCGTATTGCCCCGAGGCCTGCGACAACACGCTCGAGATCGCCGACAAGTGCTACGTTGAGCTGGACTGGGACTCCATCATCCTGCCGCGCTTTCCGCTGCTCGATCCCGGCGAGACGCACGAGAGCCAGTTCCGCCGCGAGTGCGAGAAGGGCCTGCGCCAGCACTACGGTGACGACTGGGCCACGCGCGAGATCGGTGGCGTCAACATCAAAGAGCGCTTTGAGTACGAATACAAGGTCATTTGCGACAAGGGCTTTGCCGCCTACTTTTTGATCGTCGCCGAGTACGTGCAATGGGCCAAGGACAACGGCATCGGCGTCGGCCCCGGCCGTGGCTCGGCCGCCGGCGCTATCGTCGCCTACGCCATGAACATCACCGCGTTCGACCCGCTCGAGAACGGTCTGATGTTCGAGAGGTTCCTGTCCCCGCAGCGTACCGAGATGCCCGATATCGATATGGACTTCGACGATGAGCGGCGTCTCGAGGTCGTGGAGCACGTTCGCCAGCTCTACGGTCCCGAGAAGGTCACCCACGTCATCACCTACTCGACCATTAAGGCCAAGCAGGCCATCAACGACGCCGCGCGCGTCCTGGACTACCCGGTCTACATGGGCCAGCGCCTGTCCAAGATGGTCTCGAGCGACCCCAAGGTCAAGCTCAAGCAGGTGCTCGAAAAACAACCCGGCAAAGAGGATCTGTTTAACCCCGACTTTGCCGAGGCCTATAAAAAGGACGACGACGCCCGCCGCATCATCGACACGGCGCTCTCGATTGAGGGCCTCACTCGTGGCGAGGGCGTGCATGCGTGCGCCGTTCTGATCTGCCGCGACCCCGTCAACGAGCACGTGCCCACCAAGCTCGACACCAAGGGCGGCGTCGAGATTACCCAGTACGAGGGCCATACCGTTGCCGACATGGGCCTGCTCAAGATGGACTTCTTGGGCCTGCGTACGCTGACGGTTATCTCCAAGGCCAAGGCAAACATCAAAAAGAACTTCGGCATCGACATCAAAGAGGAAGAGATTCCCTTTGACGATCCCGAGATCTTTAAGCTCATGGGCTCCGGCCACACCGCCGGCGTCTTCCAGGTCGAGTCCGCCGGCATGACGGCCACGATCAAGAACATGAAGCCCACCGAGTACAAGCACGTCGTGGCATTGATCGCCCTGTACCGCCCGGGCCCGCTGGGCGCCGGCATGGTTTCGTCCTACATCAACCGTATGAACGGCAAGGAGCCGGCCGTCTCCTACGACGACCGTCTGGACGACATCTTGGGCGAAACCTACGGCACCATGGTCTACCAGGAGCAGGTTATGCTCATCTCCGTCGAGATGTGCGGCTTCTCCAAGGGCGAATCGGACTCGCGTATCCGTAAGCCCGTGGCTAAGAAGAAGATCAAGCTGCTCACGTCGACGGTGCTCCACTGGGAGGATGGCTCGGACGAGACCACCTACGACCACTGGATGAACGGCGCCATCAAGAACAACTACACGCGCGAGGTCGCCCAGAAGATTTGGGACGATGTTCTCGAGTTCGCGTCCTACGCCTTCAACAAGTCGCACTCCGCCGGCTACGCCATCTTGGTTATGCAGACGGCGTGGCTCAAGGCGCACTATCCGCACGAGTACATGGCGGCCGTCCTGACGTCCTATACGGGCAAGACCGACAAGATCGTGCACTACGTCTCGGCATGCCGTCACGACGGCATCCCCGTGCTTTCGCCAGATGTCAACGAGTCCGGTACCGAGTTCACGGCTACCAAGGAAGGTGTGCGCTTTGGTCTGGCCGGCATCCGCGGCGTGGGCACCGGCGTGGCGCAGGCGATTATCGCCGAGCGCGAGGCGGGCGGTCCGTTTAAGACGCTGCATGATTTTGTCGAACGCGTGGATTCGAGCCAGGCCAACCGTCGCGTGATCGAATCGCTCATCAAGGCAGGTGCCTTCGACTCCACGGGGTATCCGCGTCGTCAGATGATGCACTTTGTGGACAAGAACAACCCCGAGAACATCATCGATGCCGCGGCAAAGCGCCAGAAGGATCGCGCGAGCGGCCAGACGTCGTTCTTCGACATGTTTGGCGACGTTGAGGGATCGGGCTTTGAGGTGAGCGTACCCGATCCGGATGGCCAGGAATGGGACCGCCACCTTAAGCTGAGCCAGGAGAAGGAGGTTCTGGGCATCTATGTCTCGGACCACCCGCTGCGCCCGTTTGAGTATGCGCTCAGCAAAGCGCGCGACTTCTCGTTCTCGCAGATCGACACCGGCTACGAGGTGCAAAACCCCACGGGCGGCACCATCAACCAGGAAATTCCCGAGGGCAAGGCGCTGTGGTGGGCCGGTATGGTCTCGAGCGTGTCCAAGCGCGTGACCAAAAACGGCGACCCCATGGGCATCGTGCAGCTCGAGGACATGGAAGGCGAGGCCACCGTCGTGGTGTTCCCCAAGACCTTCAAGGAGGCAGAGGGGTATCTGTACGGCGAGGTCGATCCCGAGACCGGCGCGCAGCTGTCCGATGCGTTTGTGCGCATTAAGGGCAAGCTCGAGCGCTCGGACCGCGGCGACCAGATCATCGCGCAGGAGATTGTGCCGCTTGAGCTCAACGAGGAGAACAACAAGCCCAAGGTGTTTGAGGTCATGGTGCCCAACAGCCGCTTTAGCCAGGGCAACATGGCGCGTCTTGCCACGGTGCTCACCGCCAATCCGGGCGGCGACCGCGTAGAGATCTTTATCGAGCAGGCGGACGGGCGCGTGCTGCGTGCCGAGGTACCTGCTAAGGTCAACGCACGCTCGATTCCGCTGTTGGCCGAGGCCAAGGCCATCGTGGGTAACCAAGGCAGAGTGACGGTGATCTAAGGACGCCGTTGGCGGGGTAGCTAATTTGGGACGGGGCTTTTTTAGCTACCCTTTGGCTGACGGCGAATGAGTCGGGGTCGGAACACATCTCAACCGACATATGGGGGTAGCTAAAAAAGCCCCGTCCCAAATTAGCTACCCCGGGTGAGATTGGAGGAAGCGATGGCGCAGGGGACGTTTGTGCAGGCGCTTCGTAAGGAGGCGGCGCTCAGCAGTACCTTTATGAAGGGGCGTTCGCTCATGCTCAACGGCGCCGTGCTGTCGTTTGAGGACTCCGGCTCGCGCTTTTCCAAAAACGTGAATATCGAGGGTACGGTGCGTGGTTCGCGCGGCGACCTGTATAAGACGCACGTGGCGCTCGATATGGACGAGCACGAGGTTGTCGACTACGACTGCGATTGCCCCGCCGCCTTCCGCTATTCTGGCATGTGCAAGCACGCCATCGCCACGGCGTTGGCGTATCTGGATGCCAGCGGCGCCGAGCCCGTCGAGGGTTTGCGCACGCCGGTCCGCACGTTTACGGTGCCGCCCGCACAGTCCAAGCAGCCCACACGCCCCGCGCCCAGCGCATCTGCGGTCAACCCCAACTTTCCCTTCCCGGCGCCCGTGCCCACGAGCCCGAGCCTTGTGGCAGCGCTTTCCGATCTTTCGGACGCGCGCATGGATAAACTCGTGGCCATGCGCCGCAAGCTCGCTGGCACCATTGACCCCGATGCGCCCAAAGCAGTGCTGGAGCCCTCGCTGGTGCCGTACTACAATCCGCTGTTTGCCGATCGCTTTAGCTGGGCGCTTGAGTTTCGCATCCGCTGCGGATCGGTGTCCTACGTGGTTAAGGATATCGACGGCATGGCCGATGCCTATGCGCGCGGCGGTACGTTCTCCTATGGCAAGAAGCTTACGTTTGCCCATGTGCCCGAGGCTTTCGATGACGTGTCGACAAAGCTGCTCGATTTTGTTGCAATGACGGTCGCCTACCTAGGCGATATTACGAGCTCGCGCTCGGCATCGTACGACTTTGCCCGCAGCGGTTTTGTCGTCGAGCGTCAGTTGCCGGTATCCGAGTATTCCATCGTGTCCGTGCTGGACCTGCTGCGTGGCAGGACCATGTCCTTTGAACCTGCTTGGTCGCGGGGGACGACGACGCACCGCGCCTACGAGGTGACGGTCGAGTCGTTGCCGGAAGGGGAGAACGAAGTCCCGGCTAAGCGCCCGCCGCTGATTGCTGCCAAGATTGTGCCGGCAGCCGGGGGTAGCTACGACTTGCGCCTTCCGGCCGATACGTACTGCTTTGCCTCGGGCGACGTTGCCTATCTGGTCGATACGCGCCGCGCGCGCCGTACCGACACGGCGTTTGCCCAACATGCCGCGCCGTTCCTATCGCACTTGTTGCCCTGCCGCACACCGGTCCATATCGCCGCCGACCAGGTGGGTGAGTTTTGCCGCATGGCGCTGCCTATCTTGCGCGACTACACCGACCTTACCGCGCCCGCTGTGCTCGATACCGTGGCGCCCGAGCCAAGCTTTGCCATGGCGATCGGCGTCGACGATGGGCTCGTGACCTGCAAAATTACGGTTACCTACGGCGACTGGTCGGCAGATCTCTTTAGCATGGGCGCTCCGGGCAGCCCCTTCGAAGAGCAGCGCCCGGGCGTGCCGCCGCGCGACGAGGTGGCAGAGTTTCGCGTTATGGATACGGCGGCTCTGTATTTCGACTTTTACGAGGGTGGCCTGGCGTTTGAGGAACGCGATGACGAGAGCCTGTTCCACTTGCTGACTGAGGGCCTGTCTGCCCTGTCCGAGCTGGGCGAGGTCATGCTCAGCGACCGTCTGCGCCAGATCTCGGTCCGCCCTGCGCCCAAGCTTTCGGTGCGCGCGACCGTCAAGAGTAACCTGCTCGACGTCGAACTGGGCGCGAGCGGCCTTTCGGCGGCAGACCTTGCCATCTACCTCGATTCCTACAAGCGTCACCAGACGTTTGCTCGTCTCACGTCGGGCGACATCATTCGCCTGGACGAGGGAGCGCGCGCCGCGTTTGGTCTTGCCGAGGATCTGGGGGTCGATGCTGTCGACCTGCTTGACGGCGTGTCGCTTCCCGCGTCGAGTACCCTGTTCGTCGACAGCATGCTTGCGCGCACGTCCGCGCTCGAAGCCGATCGCGACGCTGCATTCCGTCGCACCGTCGAGCGCCTGGACACGCTCGGCAAGATGGACTTTACGGTGCCGGCCTCGCTCAAGGCCACGCTGCGTGGCTACCAGGTCGATGGCTACCAGTGGCTCGGTTCGCTCGAACACCTGGGCCTTGGCGGCATCTTGGCCGACGACATGGGCCTGGGCAAAACGCTCCAGATGATCGCGCATATCCTGGCGCGCGTGGAGGCGGGGGACGCTAAGCCCACGCTCGTGGTATGCCCCGCGTCGCTTGTGTACAACTGGACCGCCGAGCTGGAGCGCTTTGCCCCCTCGATTGATGTGTGCGCCATTGTGGGTGCTAAGGCCCAGCGTCGCGTGCAGATAGCCGGCGTGGCCGAGCATAACGTGGTCGTGACGTCGTATGACCTCATGCGCCGCGATATCGACGAGTACGTCGAGCAGGACTTTGCCCGCGTGGTGCTGGATGAAGCCCAGTACATTAAAAACCCGCTCACGCAGGTGGCTCGCGCCGCAAAGCGTCTGCCTGCCGGCGTGCGTTTTGCCTTGACGGGCACGCCCATCGAAAACCGCCTGTCCGAGCTCTGGAGCATCTTCGACTTTTTGATGCCGGGCCTGCTCGGCACGCGCGAGTCGTTTGCCAAGCGCTTCGAAAGCCCGGTCGAGCACGCCGAGGGTGACAGCGCCGCTCGCCTGCAGGCGCTCGTGTCGCCGTTTGTGCTGCGCCGCGTCAAGGAAGACGTGGTGGCCGACCTGCCCGAGAAGATCGAGGATACGGTGATGGCGCAGCTCACCGGCGAGCAGCGCAAGCTCTACCTGGCCAACCAGGACCGCATTGCCCAGCAAGTGCAGCACCGCGAGGCCGGGGAGTTCAAAAAAGATAAGCTCAAGGTACTTGCCGAGCTCACCAAGCTGCGCCAGATCTGCTGTGATCCTCATCTGCATTACGCGGACTACAAGGCGGGAAGCGCCAAGCTCGATACGTGTATGGAGCTCGTCCACGGCGCGCTCGACGGCGGTCATCGCATCTTGCTGTTCAGCCAGTTTACGGGCATGCTCGATATCATCGGCAAGCGCCTGGCCAAGGAGGATATCACCTTCCTTAAGCTTACGGGCGCATCGTCTAAAGAGAGCCGCGCCAAGATGGTTGCGCAGTTCCAAGCGGGCGAGGTGCCGGTGTTCTTGATTTCGCTCAAGGCGGGCGGCGTGGGCCTTAATTTGACGGCTGCCGACGTGGTCATCCACTACGACCCGTGGTGGAACGTGGCGGCGCAGGACCAGGCGACCGACCGCGCCCACCGCATTGGCCAGCAGCACACCGTGACCGTGTACAAGCTCATCGCCAAGGACACGATCGAGGAACGCATCATGCAGATGCAGGAGTCCAAGCGCGACCTGGTCAACAGTGTGCTCGGCGGTGACGGCATCTCGTCGGCGCTGTTTACCCGCGAGGACGTTCTGGCGCTGCTCGGTGGCGACGGTCGCTAGCTGCGCGCGGGATGGGGCTGCCGGGCTGGGCCAGGTCGCCGGTTCGTCCTGGCCCGACCGCTTGCCTCACCCGTTATGTGTTCATTTGTAATGCCATGGATGGTTCGGCGCTCTTTGGGCATAAGAACCATTGAGAACACTGGCACATCAGCAAAGGAGAACATCATGGCGAAATTCTTTAAAGACTCCGACGGCAAGCTCGTTGCCGCTCTTGGCGACGACGTTGCGACCCCTGCCGGCTGCACGGAGCTGACGGCAAACACCGAGGATGCGGCGCACGAGAAGCACGTGCCTGTTGTCGAGACCGAGCGCGATGGCCACGTCATTCGTGCGCGCGTGGGCTCGACGGAGCACCCCATGCTGCCCGAGCACTACATCGAGTGGATCGCGCTTGAGGCCGAGGGCCGTCTGGAGGTCCATTACCTTGAGCCCGGCATGAAGCCCGCGACGTTTTTCGCTGGCGGCTCCAAGACCGGTACCGTCTATGCCTACTGCAACCTGCATGGGCTGTGGTCCGCGACGTTCTAGGAGCGCGCCCCCGCTCGGGGTATCATAGCTAGCATATGCACATGCAAGCGCCGGCTGCATTATGCGGCCGGCGCTTTTACTACGGTTTCGATGGTTTACGACGGAAAGGGCTGGGCCATGAAGCTCGCGCTTGCACAGATCGATATGCGCCTGGGTGATATTGAGGGCATTTGCGGTCGCATCGAGGACCAGGCTCGTCTGGCCCACGAGCGCGGGGCGCGCGTGCTGTGCGTCCCGGCTCCGCTCTTTATGGGTGCTCTGCCCGGCGGCCTGATGGGTACTGCCGACTTTGAGCACGACATGCTGACAGGCCTGACCGGTGTTGCCGAGCGTATCCAAGAGCTCGATATGATCTGCATCGTGCCCGCGGCGGTTTCGTTTGAGGGCCAGCCGCTGCTCGACTACATGATGCTCAAGGACGGTCATGTGGTGCCGGCGCGATCGAGCATTGCCCTGCAGCGTGGCGAGAACAACGACACGCGTTGGGCGCCGCCGGTGTTCGACGTGGACGGCGTGCGCATCGCCGTGATTTTTGACTTGGACCGCGAACTCGAGATGTTGCCGACCGGCGTTGACCTTATTGCGTATTTCCAATTCAACGCGTTTGACATGACCGACCGCGAGACTGCCGCCATCGCCGCCGTTCGCAGCGGTGCCTACCGCAAGATCGCATCTAAGCGCAGCGTGTGGTTTGCCTGCATGGCGCCGGTCGGTGCGTACGACGAGTCGGTATATACCGGCGGTTCGTTTGTGCTCGACGACTGCGGTCGCGTGGTGGCCCAGGCGCCGTGTTTTGAGGAGAGCCTGCTGGTTCAGGAGATTCAGCGCGGCGTGATGCTCGATGCCCTGGAAGATCACGAACTGCCCGAGTTTCGTTCCGAGGAGTGGCTGTGGCAGGCGCTGGTGCTCGCCGTGCGCGACAACGCCCGCGCTCGCGGCACGTCGCGTGCTGTGGTGGCACTCGAGGGTGACTTGCCGTCGTCCCTGCTGGCGGCACTTGCCGTTGACGCTCTGGGCCCGCGTAATGTGATTGGCCTTGTGCTGGGGCGCAACCGTATCTTTACGCCGGCTCAGGAAGAGGCCGAGGCTGCCCGCTGTGCCGCCGTCCGCGCGATTGCCGAGCGCCTGCACATTCGCACCGTCGAGCGCGATGCACCGGATGCGGCGCGTGTGCTCGATCGCGACGTGTCGGCGGGCGATGCCGAGCGTCTGCGCTCGCGTGCGCTGGGCCTGATGCTCGAGGATACGGCGCTCGAGCTGGGCGCCATGGCGTTGAGCCCGCTCTCCAAGACCGAGTACGCGCTAGCGGCACCCGCGCTGTCCGGCGGCTACCAGGGCGACTTTGCGCCCTTTGGCGATGTGTACCTGTCGACGCTTGAGTTTGTGGCGCGCGTGCGCAACCGCACGTCTGCCGTGGTGCCCCAAGAGCTCGTGACGCTCAACGCGGTGGAAGATTGTATGGAGCGAGTGCTGGCGAAGGCGCTCTCGACGCTCGCCGGTCCGGTCGATATGCTCGACCGCGCGGCACAGCTGCTCGGCGGGCTTGAGCCGGGTGAGGTCGATGGCGCGCTCGAGGCGCACGTGGACCGCAATCGATCTTTCGACGACATCCCGATGGCCGCTGGCAAGCCTGAGGCCTGCTCGCTGCTGCTGATGCTCGTTCGACAGGGTGAGGCTGCCCGTCGCATGTTGCCGACGGCGCCGATCGTTTCGGCCCGTTCGTTTGCCGAGCGCGCTTGGCCGTACATGCTTGCGTGGTCCGATTTGGGGCTCAACGGCAAGGAGCGCATGACGGTTGATTCACTGGCGCGCGCCGAAGTGCGCCGCTTTGCCGATAGCGATACGGGCGATCGCATGCGCGGTGAGATGATGGGTCTGTTGGGTGAGCTGTTGGGTATTTCGCCCGAGCAGATGGAGGAGCTGCGCTCTGAGGACGGTCAGCGTCGTTTGCACGAGGGAATGAAAAAGTTCGAGGGCGAGGTCCAGGACGCCATCGAAAGGATGATGGGCGGCCAGGGCGGACCGCAGGGCGGGCCCCAGGGTACGCCGATGCCACATCCGCCGGTGGATCCCCGTCAGTTTCCTTTTTTCTCGCAGAACTAAACTGGGGATAGGATTCGCTCCCAACCCCGATGCTTTAACTAAGCATCTTGGCCCTGTTGTGTTATTCTAGAACAGACGTTCGTGAATAGTGCGTGGGGCCTTGCCTTGCGCTGCGCTTGTGACGAGGGGAGGTTGGCTTGGTTATCTTGGGTATCGACCCTGGTTTGGCCCATACGGGGTGGGGGATTATCGAGGAGCGACGTGGCGAGGTTCGCTGTCGTGCCTATGGCTGCATCGAGACCAGTGCTGGAAGTCCGCTCGCGGTGCGCCTGTCGCATATCGCCCGCGACCTCAAGGGCGTTGTCGAACGCTATCGTCCCGATACCGCTGCTATCGAGAGCATCTACTTTGGCGCCAACGTTCGTTCGGCCATCCCCACGGCGCATGCCCGCGGCGCTGCGCTTGTGGCGCTTTCGGAGTGCGCGCTCGAGATTGGCGAATACACGCCCATGCAGATTAAGCAGGCTGTTGTGGGCACCGGCGCCGCAGATAAGCGACAGGTCGCCTACATGGTGCGTACGCTTACGCAGCTCGATCACGACCCGCACCCCGACCATGCCGCCGATGCCCTGGCCTGCGCCATCTGTCACGTTAACCTCAGCCGCACCCGCGCGCTTACCGGCGGCGAGTTCTATCAACAGAGAGGAACCGGATACTGATGATCTCCCAGCTCCACGGAACGCTTGTCGAGGCCACGATGAGTTCTGCTGTCGTCGATGTGTCGGGCGTTGGCTTTGAGCTCGGCATCTCGGGCAGCACTGCGGCCACGTTGCCGACGCCCGGCGGCGAGGTCCGCCTCTACACGCGCATGCAGGTGCGCGAGGACGCCATGACACTTTTCGGATTTTCCTCAAAGGATGAGCGCACGATGTTCGACCGGCTCGTGTCCGTCTCGGGCGTTGGCCCGCGCTTGGCGCTCGCCGTGCTTTCCACCTATACCGTGGGGCAGCTGTATTCGCTGGTGATGGCCGAGGACGACAAGGGCATGGCCAAGGTTCCCGGTGTGGGTAAAAAGACAGCTCAGCGCCTCATTCTGGAGCTCAAGAGTACCTTTGCCAAGGATAAGGGCTTTGTGCCGGTCGACGTGATTCCCGGACAGGTTGCGATGCCCGTGCCCGCTGCCGCTCCCTCGGCCATCGATGATGCCCGCGCGGCACTCCTTTCCATGGGCTTTAGCCCGCAGGAGGCCGATGTCGCTCTGAGCGGGTATGATGGGCAGGATATGCGTGTCGAGGATCTGCTCGGCGCGGCGCTTAAGCGACTCGGAATGGATGCGTGATGTGGGAAGCCGATGACTCTCAGGACCTGTGGGCGACGCCCGGCAGCTCGCCGGCGGCATCCATGGCGCATGGCGAGCGCATGGTGGGCTCGGAGCTGACGCCCGAGGACCTCGATGTCGACCGTACCTTGCGCCCCCAGCGCCTGGACGACTACTGCGGTCAGGAGCATATCAAGCAGAGCCTTCGCGTGCTGATCGAGGCGGCGCAGAGCCGTGGCGAGACGCTCGACCACGTGATCTTCTCGGGCCCTCCGGGTCTGGGCAAGACCACGCTGGCTACCGTTATCGCCAACGAGCTGGGCGCTCAGATTAAGACGACGAGTGGCCCGGCCATCGCGCGCACCGGCGACCTGGCGGCCATCCTTACCAACTTGCAGCCGGGTGACGTGCTGTTTATCGACGAGATCCACCGCCTCAACCGTTCGGTCGAGGAAGTCCTGTATCCCGCGATGGAGGACTTTGCGCTCGATATCGTGATTGGCAAAGGTCCGGCGGCGCGCTCGATTCGCCTGGATATCCCCAAGTTTACGCTGGTGGCGGCAACGACCCGCTCGGGTATGCTGACCGGCCCGCTGCGCGACCGTTTTGGTATTTCGTATCGCCTGGACTACTACACGGTCGAGGAGCTTGCCCAGATTGTGACGCGCTCGGCAACCATTTTGGGCGTGACAATAGACCATCCGAGCGCGCTCGAGATCGGCTCGCGCTCGCGTGGTACGCCGCGTCTTGCCAACCGCTTGCTCAAGCGCGTGCGCGATTACGCCCAGGTGCGCGGCAACGGTCCTATTGAGCTTGATATCTGCCGTCAGGCGCTCGAGTTCTTTGAGATTGATGAGCTTGGTCTGGACTGGATGGACATTCGCATCTTGGAGACGCTCGCCAAGACGTTCTCCGGCCGTGCCGTGGGCCTGACGACCCTTGCCAGCGCGGTGGGCGAGGATCCGGGTACGCTCGAAGATGTCTACGAACCCTACCTGTTGCAGTGCGGCTTGATGATTCGCACGCCGCAGGGCCGTCAGGCAACCCTTCGCACCTTTGAACACCTGGGGATTGAACCTACCGTTTAGGGCGCTTTGTTTTGGCGGGCTGTTAGGTTATCGCTGGGCATTGGATAAACATATCGCCGTTCATCGGTTATGGGCGTTTTACTATTGCGCGCCCGTGCTATGCTGAATTGGTCTTTTTCTCATTCGGTAACGAAAGGACCGCCCATGCCTACTGACATCGAAATCGCACGTTCCGTCACGCCGCTGCCCATTACCGAGGTGGCCAAGAACGCCGGCGTCGACGTAAAGCACCTGATTCCGTACGGCTTCGACAAGGCAAAGGTCGACTATTCCCTGCTCAACGAGCCGACCGATCACCAGGCCAAGCTTGTCCTCGTGACCGCTATCAATCCCACGCCTGCGGGCGAGGGCAAGACCACCACGACCATCGGTCTGGCCGATGGCCTGCGCCGTCGCGGCGTCAAGAGCGCCGTGGCCCTGCGCGAGCCTTCGCTCGGCCCCGTCTTTGGCGTAAAGGGCGGTGCCGCCGGCGGCGGCTGGGCCCAGGTCATCCCCATGGAGGACATCAACCTGCACTTTACCGGAGACTTCCACGCTATCGGTGCTGCCAACAACCTGCTGGCCGCCATGCTCGACAACCATATTCAGCAGGGCAACCAGCTCGGCATCGATGTTAAGCGCATCACCTGGAAGCGCGTCGTCGACATGAACGACCGTCAACTGCGCCATGTTATCGATGGCATTGGCGGCAAGGCCCAGGGCGTGCCGCGCGAGGACGGCTTCGATATCACCGTTGCCTCCGAGGTCATGGCAATCCTGTGCCTGTCCACGAGCATCAACGATCTTAAGGAGCGCTTGGGCGAGATCGTTGTCGGCTACAGCTATGCCGGCGAGCCCGTCCGCGCCCGCGACCTCAAGGCTCAGGGCGCCATGGCTGCTCTGCTTAAGGATGCGCTCAAGCCTAACCTGGTGCAGACGCTCGAGGGCACGCCCGCGTTTGTCCACGGCGGTCCCTTCGCCAATATCGCCCACGGCTGCAACTCCATCATGGCCACCCGCATGGCCATGCGTTTTGGTGACGTCGCGATTACCGAGGCCGGCTTTGGCGCCGACCTTGGTGCCGAGAAGTTCCTGGACATCAAGTGCCGCATGACGGGCGTTCGCCCCAGCGCCGTCGTGGTCGTCGCCACCGCCCGCGCGCTTAAGTACAACGGCGGTGTCGCCAAGGCCGACCTCAACGACGAGAACCTCGAGGCCCTTAAGGCCGGCATGCCCAACCTGCTGCGCCACGTCGACAACATCCAGAACGTCTACGGTCTTCCCTGCGTGGTCGCCATCAACCGCTTCCCGACGGACACCGAGGCCGAACTTGCGCTCATCGAGTCCGAGTGCCAGAAGCTCGGCGTCAACGTTAAGCTGTCCGAGGTTTGGGCCAAGGGCGGCGAGGGCGCGCTCGACCTGGCTGATGAGGTCATGCGCCTGATTGAGCAGCCGAGCGAGCTCAAGTTTGCCTACGAGGACGGTGCCGATGTGGCCGACGCCCTGGAGGCCGTTGCCACCAAGGTCTACCGCGCCGATGGCGTCGACTTTACGCCGGCTGCCAAGCGCCAGCTCGCCGAGCTGCGCGAGAACGGCTTTGGTAACCTGCCGGTGTGCGTCGCCAAGACCCAGTACAGCTTTAGCGATAACGCCAAGGCTCTGGGCGCGCCCGAGGGCTTCCGCATCACCGTGCGCGAGCTCAAGGTTTCCGCCGGTGCCCACTTTGTGGTCGCGCTGACCGGCAGCGTTCTGACCATGCCGGGTCTACCCAAGGTTCCCGCGGCCGAGAACATCGACGTCGACAACGACGGCAACATCACCGGTCTGTTCTAAGCCTGCTGCTCATAGCCGCTAGCCCGCCCCGCCGTGCTCCTAAAGCCCGGCGGGGCTTTTTTGATCCTTAGGCCCGCACACGTCTTGTAGATACCGACGGGCTTAGCCTGTCATAGGCTTGTACGCGGGTAGAATGCATGGATAACTTGATGCTTACAGGCGACGGAAAGGAAACGTTGCATGGACCAGGACAAGACGACCGTAATGGGTGGCTACGGCTCCCCGCGGACGGGCAATGGCGCCGATGAGACCCGCGTCGTGCCGAATCCCGGCTACGCTGCCCCCGATACGACGCAGGTGTCGGCCGGTCCCACGCGCGTAGTGAATTACGGAAACGCGGCGCAGGACCCGCATGGTGTCTCATCGCAGAACCCCTACGGCAACGCGGCGGTAGATCCTTATGATGACCTGCTGCAAAATCCCATTCCACAACCTCAGCAGACGACATATATGCCGCGCACGGCACAGCCGCGCTACGAGTCGCACGACCGATACGCGCGCGAGCCGTATCGTGAGTATCCCAAGTCCATCCCCCAGTATGGCGAGGACGAGGAGAAGAAGCCTTCGCGTTCGTCGAGCGTGATTAAGAAGATCCTCATCGTGCTGGCGATCTTCTTTGCCTTGTCGGTTGTGTTTGCCATCGTGTCGGGCATGCTCAACAAGCGGGGCGCCACGACTGATACCACGGCCGAGCAGACCGAGACTGCCCAGTCCGGCACCGTCGACCTGAGCGATATCCCGGGTCAGTACTGGTCAAACGCCAAAAAGATTCTCAAGTCGCGCGGGGCTGATCTTTCGAATGCCGTGATTCTGACCGACGACGGCTCGACGCCCGTCGTCGATGCCAACTGGGTCGTCACATCTGCCTACTACAACGGTGACGGCAACCTTGAGATTCAGCTCACGCGCAAGGACAGCTCGTCGAGCAACGCGTCCGGCTACCAGGGCACCACGGACAGCTCGAGCTCCAACACGCTGGAGGACCTGAGCAACAAGGCGCAGGAGCTTGGGGATAAGGCCCAAGAGCTGGGCGACACAGCCCAGAACCTCGGTGATACTGCACAGAACCTGGGTGATATGGCAACGAACGCCTGGGATGCCCTGCAAAACGGCATTTCGGGCGCGCAGGGAAACTAGCGGTCGAGCGGCTAGAGCCTTAGCGGTGCAAACAAAAACGGGACGTAGGATCGCGTGACCGGGCGCATGGGCGCGTTGATCGGCGGTCCTGCGTCCCGTTTTGCTGTCGATTACAGCTGCTCGGCCGGACGGTCGGGCGAGCTAAAACCCGAGTCAAACGTGACAACGCATGATGCATCGGGCCTGCGCTCGTGCACGATATGCGTTACGCGCTCCAACAGCTCGTCGTCGGAGATGCGAAAGCCGTCGGGACGCACCAGGTCAAATGACACAAAGCCATCGTGCTCGTGCAGGTCATGGATGGAGAGCGCGGGATCGATCTGCATCACGCCACGCTTGACCCAGCTGCGCAGGTCGTCGCCGGTGGTGGCGATGGGGTCGCAGTGCAGCGTGATGTCGATGCCCATCTGGCGTTTAATATCGTGTTCGATGGTGTCCAGGATCTCGTGGTGCTCAAAGGCATCGCCCTCGCCGGGCATTTCCACGTGTGCGCTGGCAAACTGACGGCCGGGGCCGTAGTCGTGCACCATGAGGTCGTGTGTGCCCAAGACCTGGGGGTACGACATGATCCTGTCGCGGATTTCCTGGACGAGCTTGGGGTCGGGCGCTTGTCCCAACAGCGGGCTGATGGCGTCGCGCACCAGGCCCATGCCGCTGACGCAGATGAAGATGCCCACACCCAGGCCCGCCCAGCCATCGAGGTCAAAGCCGGTCGTCTGCGAAATAAGCGCCGCCGCCAAGACCGAGCCCGAGGCGATGACGTCGTTTTTGGAGTCCTGCGCCGTGGCGATGAGCGTCTCCGAGTCGATGCGGTCGCCCAGCGCGCGGTTGAATGCGGCCATCCATAATTTGACGAGCATGGACAAGACGAGGGCGGCTAGGGAGACCAGCGTGTAGGCGGTGGGGGAGGGCTTGATGATCTTGGTAATGGACTCGAGCACCAGGTTGATGCCGACGGCACAAACGAGGACGGCGACAAACAAGCCGGCGAGATATTCGTAACGGCCGTGGCCATAGGGGTGGCCTTCGTCTGCCGGGCGGCTGGCAAGGCGGAACCCGAGCAAGCTCACAATGTTGCTCGAGGCGTCGGAGAGGTTGTTAAAGGCATCGGCGATGAGCGAGACAGAGCCGGCGAGCAGACCCGCGATGCCCTTGGCCAGGCACAGGGTAATGTTGAGGCCAATGCAGATGAGGCTTGCGGCAAAGCCCGCGTTAGTGCGACATGATGCATCGACCGGCTCGCCCTCGCTGCCAGGAACAAGTGTATGTACCAGCCGATTTACAAATAGCATGGCGTACCTCCTCGCATCCTCGTTTAAGGGGATAGTGTAGCTCGCATAGGCGCGCCGTGCGCCGATGCTCAGAAAATGCAGCAATGGTCTGCTGGAGCTAACGAGCGGGGCTTCTTGTCCGATCGGGTGTTCCATTTTGGGCCACATGGGTATGGGCTTGTGCCTGCCTGCCCGACATACTTAATGTCGACAGCCCCTGCGTAAAGGAGGACGTATCCATGGACGAGATGTTTGCCATCAAATGCCAAAACTGCGGCGGCCCCATGTACTCACACCAGGCTAAACGCAGCTTTGAGTGTGCCTATTGCGGCACGGTCGTTCCGTGGCAGGCCGATGCGGGGGAGCCCAAGAGCGCCCTGGGCATTCGCCATGCGCCGCTGACGGTTGTCGATGGGTTGCTTAAGCTCACCCATGTGTCGCAGCTCGAGCGCCCGGTGGACCCCGACTGGTATTTCTTTCATGCGCACTGGCGCAACCAGTCGGTTCTGGAGCATCTACTGTGGGAGGACCGCGGCACGGCGCAGGAGTTCCAGGAGGCCGCGCATGTGAGCATCCCGTGCCCCTTCTGTGGCGCATCCTTCGAAGGCGAGTCGACCCAGCGCGTATTTGAATGCCCGTCCTGCGGCAATAAGATCGGCGTTGCAGACCTACTCAAGCCCGGTACCTTTAGCAAGCGCCTGACCATGGGCGTTGGTGCGGAGTATGTACCCGAGCAGGGTATTCCCTGCGAAATCTCGCCGCAGCAGGCACGTGCCAACGCGCTGCAGCTGGTGCACCAGTATGCGGAAGCCTTTGCCGGTCACGATGTAGAAGACGCGATCCAAAACGACATGATGCTCTTCTACTTTCCCATGGCGCTCGCGGATTTGCGCATGATGGCGTCCTTCCCGGGCAAGGGGCTGAGCAAGGAGACCTTGGTGTACTACGAGGTGCTCGACTGGGCATATCCGCGGGCAAACTACCTGGACGTTCGTCTTATGGGCATTTTGGAGCCGTGGGACTTTGGCAAGGTGGGGCCGTTCGATCCTGCCATGCAGGAAGGTGACTTTCGCGTTGTTTCCGTCGATGCGTCTACCAAGGACCAGGTGGTCATTGATAAGCTGGCGCTCGACGTTGCCGGCAACGATGCCGAGGCGGTGCTGGGGCTCAATAAAAAGAGTATCCGCACGTGGGCGCGCAAGGCCCGCAAACACAAGGATGGTCTGGTGATGGTGCCGGTCTACTTTGTCGATCGTCCGGCGACGGACAGCCGCGAAGGCGAGCAGGTGCGCATTGCCGTAAACGGCCAGACGGGCCGCGCGGCCGCGGTAGTGTTTAGCGACAAGCGCGAGACACATGTGGTGGCACCGCTCAATCCCAACGTGATGCTGTCGAGCGAAAGCACCGTGCACGCCACGCCCATCGAGGTCAAATACGTTAAATCGCCGTTTCTGTACCAGATCGTGCGCCATGGAGGCGGTGAACAGCCGCGGCAGGTGGCGGCGGTGGCCGAGGGCTCCTACCGAGAGGAGAAGTCCAAACGCCGTGGCCTGCTGGGTGCGCTATTTGGTAAGTAGGGGAGTGGCGCTGGTTAGCCTTATGACGCGATAGCTAGGGGCACGGGGCGGCTCGCAGGGGTGCGGGCCGCCCCGTTTTTGTGCGGCGGCAGGACCCGCAGGCACTCCATTAAACGCTCACGCTCATAGCACGAACGTTGAGCAACATTACGTTTGCCGATAGCTATTAAAAAATGTCCGTTCGCGGTAGTAGCATCAAAAAAGAGGGGTCCCGAATGGAACCCCTCTGGCAAGTCAAATTGTCCCCTACGGGACGCCTTCCAAGGAAGGCATTTTTGGCAAAGCCGTATTTTGACTCGCAGTGTCGATGTAACTGGTAATCGACAAGGCAACTGTAACACAGCGCGGAAGGGCTGGTCGACATGAATTTAAGAAACTACTCTGGCGACTACAATATCGGCCTCGACATGGGAACCGGCTCCGTTGGTTGGGCGGTGACCGATGCCCAGGGCAAGCTTCTGCATTTTAAGAAACAGCCGACGTGGGGCAGTCGTTTGTTCGATAGCGCGCAGCCGGCGTCCGAGGCGCGCGTTCATCGTGGACAGCGTCGCCGTTACGTGCGCCGCCGCTGGCGCCTCGACTTGCTGCAAAAGCTGTTCGAGCCTGCGATGAGCGAGGTTGATCCGGGCTTTTTCATGCGACTTAACCAGTCGCGGACCATTGAGGGCGATCCGATCTTTACCAAGGACTTCACGAAGGCCGATTACTACGATCGCTTCCCGACCATCTATCATCTGCGCACTTACCTTATGGACACCGATGAGCAGGCCGATCTTCGATTGGTGTATCTCGCAATCCATAACATCGTTAAGCATCGCGGTAACTTCTTGCGCCAAGGGGAGAAGCTGACGGCAAAGACGGCAAAGACATCCGATGCCCTTAAGAATCTCAATGGCGCTCTGAAGGCATGGTGTGAATCGAGAGAATATGAGTTCGCGAAGCTTGATGAACTCTCTGTAGCGAAGATCTTGGCTGATGAGCGATCTTCTCGTTCGCAAAAGGCAAAAGACATTCAGGCGCTTGTAAAAGTGGATACTGCGGATGCGGCTGCGAACAAAAAGCTGGCGAAGGGTTTGTCGAGCGCTGTCGTCGGTCTCCAATGCGAGTTCAAAGATGTGTTTGGCGAGTTTGAGTGCGAGGCAACTAAGCTCGCGCTTTCGGATGACGAGAAGTTGGAAGCGCTGCAGGCCGCATGTCCCGATGACTGCGTGGAGCTTCTTGAGTCCGTTTGCGGTGTTTACTCTGCTTACGTGCTGCAGGGGCTTTTGTCCTATGCTGAGGGCCAGACAATCTCGGTCAACATGATCGAAAAATACAATTGTTACGCGAATGATCTTGATCGACTCAAGACTTTGGTCCACGAATATGCTCCCGGCTCATATGAGTCTTTCTTCCGCGGCGCAACCTATCACGATTCGAATAGCGATGACCCCTCGCGCGACTACGATGCCTCTAAGGCACAGGGTTACACCGCATATGACCTGCATAAACTGTCCTATGATGACTTCGCTAAATCCGTAAAGAAGCTCTTTGCGGGAACGGGTGCGGAGACGGATGAGCGCTATATTGCCATGATGGACGCATTCGACAAACAACGCTTTTTGCGTCGCCTTAAGACGAGTGATAACGGTGCCATCTACTATCAGCTGCATCTTGAGGAGTTGCAGGCTATTCTCAAAAACCAGGGCCGCTTCTATCCGTTCCTCAAGGACGATGCAGCGAAGATCGAGAGCCTGGTCACGTTCCGTATCCCGTACTATGTGGGACCGCTGACGCCTAAAAATGCTGCCCAGGACAAACATGGCAACCACCGATTCCAATGGTCCGAGCGTAAGCCCGGCATGGAAGATGCGACGATCACGCCTTGGAACTGGGATACCGTGATCGATAAGAACAAGAGCGCCGAGAACTTTATTCTGCGCATGACGGGCGATTGCACTTATCTTGCTGGTGAAAAGGTGCTTCCCAAGCAGTCTCTGCTCTATGAGGAGTTCTGCGTTCTTAATGAACTCAATGGCGTTCGCTGGTCCGAAGATGGTGACGATTGGCAGCGCCTGGATGCCGCGCAGCGCGAAGGCATTGTCCATGAGCTTTTCCATAAAAAACGTCGCGTTACTTACAAGATGATTGCCGATTGGCTGGTAAAAGAGGGCGACGCGACAAATCCGGTTGTCCGCGGTGGCCAGGGTGAGAGCGGTCTTGAATCAAAGATGGGCTCGTACATCTTCTTTGCCAAGGACATCTTTGGCGTGGACGAGTTGAGCCGCGCCGAGTATCCGGTTATCGAAACGATTATTCTTTGGAACACGTTGTTCGAGGACCGCTCGATCCTTAAGGAAAAACTGCAGGATGAGTTTGGCCCCAGTGGCAACGGAATGCTCGATGCCGAGCAGATTAAAAAGATCTGCAAAAAGCGCCTGACTGGTTGGGGGCGTCTGTCGGAGAAGTTCCTGACGGGTATTAGGATTGATACGCAAGCTGGTCGCTCTATGAGCATCATGGACGTGCTGCGAGAGGGAAACCCCAGCTCTGAGCGTCGCCTGGGCGAGACTATGGTGATGATGGAGATTCTCCACGACAACACACTGGGCTTCCAGGAAAAAGTGGATGAACACAATCGCAAATACTATGCCGAACACGAGAGGTCTCTAGGCGTAAATGAGCTTCCCGGATCCCCGGCGATTCGTCGCAGCCTGAATCAAGCGATTCGCATTGTTGACGAAATCGCAAAGATTGCGGGGCACGCGCCGGCTAACGTTTTTGTTGAGGTGACTCGCGACGAGGACGAAAAGAAAAAGGGCAAGCGGACTACGAAGCGCTGGGACGCCATCGAGGACGCTCTCAAGGCGTTTAAGGCCGAGGGCGGCAACCTGGCTGTTATGGACGATTTTAAAGAGCTCAAGGCAGCCAATGTAGACCTTGACGAGCGCCTGACCCTCTATTTGATGCAGAACGGAAAATGCCTGTATTCTGGCCGCGCTATCGATCTCAATAAGCTTATGGCAGGCTCGGGCGAGTACGAGGTCGACCATATCATCCCGCGCGCCTACATTAAGGACGACAGCCTCGAAAACAAGGCGCTGGTGTACCGCGAGGAGAACCAGCACAAGACCGACCAGCTTTTGATTGATAAGAGCATTCGCCAGAAGATGGGCGAGATGTGGAAACAGCTGCATCAGGCGAAGCTCATTGGCGATAAAAAGTATCGCAACCTGCTGCGTTCTTCCATAAACGAGAACGCTATGAAGGGCTTTGTCGCGCGTCAGCTCGTGGAGACGAGCCAGATGGTCAAGATGGCGCAGGCGTTGCTTGAGGCACGTTATGCCGATGAGGGGACGAAGATCGTTCCCGTTAAGGCGAGCGTGTCGCACAATCTTCGTGAGGCAGCTGGCTTGGTCAAATGCCGCGAAGCCAATGATTTCCATCATGCGCACGATGCCTATCTGGCATGCCGCTTGGGGCTGTTTATTCAGATGCGCCACCCCGGAATGTATGAGAACCCCATTGGCTACTCGCATGTGATTAAGAAATACGTGCGCGAGCAGTCCGAGCTGTTTAAGAAAACCCATCGCATGCCTGGATCGGCCGGATTTGTCGTCAATAGTTTTATGACTGCGGGTTTTGACCCCGAGACGGGTGAGGTCTTTGACGATGCCTGGACCGAGGACGACGAAGTCAAACGTTATAGGGGAAAGTATCTTCCGGACGGCTGGAACGCAGCGGCAGAGGTCGAGGGCATTCGCCGTGCGCTCAACTACCGCCAGTGCTACATCTCGAGGATGCCGCAGGAGGATACGGGCGCGTTCTGGAAGGCAACGATTTACTCGCCGCGTGATCCCAAGATGGGCGCAAAGCTTGAGTTGTCGACCAAACAGGGGCTCGACGCCAAACAATACGGCGGTTTTTCGAGCCAGCAGTTTGCGTATTTCTTTATCTATGAGGCCAAAAAGAAAGGTAAGCCGGTGTTCCGGTTCTCTCAGGTTCCCGTGTGGCTTGCGGCGCGCATCGAGGGCGACTCGGCAGCGCTTGGTGAGTATGCGAGGGGACTTGCGGAGAAGGAGGGCCTGGAATACATCGGCATCACGAGGTCGAAGATCTACAAGAAACAGCTGATTGAGGTGGATGGAGAGAGGTTCTTTATTACGGGGAAAAAGGAGATGAGGAATGCTACGCAACTGGCTTTTTCAAATGAGCAAATGAAACTGCTTGCAGGAGATGCGTGTAGCGAAAATGCTATCAAGCTTTTGGATATGTTTAATCCCGCAGCTTCTTCCGTCTCTGGCAGGCTGCTGCGTCAACTCAAAATTGAGGCGATTATAGAAAAGTGCGCAACTATGGATGCGGAAGATGTTGTTGCAGTAGTCAAGCGCCTGCTTACCTTGGTGAATGGAACAATGAATATGGTTGATTTGTCACCGGCGGGCGGCTCAAAGTTTTCGGGTTGTATACAACCTAATTATTCAAAGTTGCTGAGCGATTCAAACGTGACGGTTTTCCTTATTGACCAGTCCGTAACAGGCATGTTCGAGAGAAGGACCCGTGTCGGGCTTTAGGAATATTGTCATTTCAAGCCCCTGCAAACTGCAGTACAAGGGCGGATACATGGTTGTCCGTCGGGAGGACGACACGGCGAAAGTCCACCTTTCGGAGATTTCGTCGGTCGTCCTTCAGACCAACCAGGTGTTCATAAGTGCTTATCTGCTCTCGGAGCTTGCCAAGGCAAAGGTCGCGTTTGTCGTGTCTGACGAGAAGCGCGACCCCATTGGGCAATATTTGCCGCTATACGGGGCCCATAACACCAGCAAGCGTATTGCAGAACAGCTTGAGTGGGGCGAACCGATTAAAAAGCGCGTATGGCAACGAATCGTGCGCGACAAAATCAAGCATCAATCAGATGTGCTCCACGCCCGTGCGCGTGAGGAGCAGGGCGAGACGCTCAAGAGCATTGTTGCCGAGGTGCGCTCGGGTGATACGACGAATCGCGAAGGGCATGCAGCCCGGCTGTATTTCAGCGCTCTGTTTGGTCCGTCCTTCTCTAGGGATGACGACACGCCTCTGAACGCTGCTCTCAATTACGGCTATGCGATTCTGCTGTCGAGCGTTAATCGCGAGATTGCGGCGCGTGGATACCTTACGCAGGTGGGGATTTGCCACAGAAATGAGTTCAACCAGTTCAACTTGAGCTGTGATTTTATGGAGCCGTTTAGGCCTCTTGTAGACCGTATTGTGTTCGACAACTTTGACGGCGAGTTTTCTAAGGAGACAAAGCTGCTTTTGGTTGACATGCTCAATCAGGGAATCGCATATCGAGGCGGCACGTATCGCGTGGGCTCCGTAATCTCTCTGTATGTTGCTGACTGTTTCAAGGCTCTAGACCGGAAGCTGTCAGTAGATGAGATCGAGTCGTTCGAGGTCGTATGAGTATCGGGGAAAGGATCAGATATATGAGGCTTGTCGTCTTCTTTGATTTGCCCGTCGATACTCCTGCGCAGAGAAAAGACTACCGCGTGTTCCGCAAGTTTCTTCTTAAGGATGGCTATCTTATGCTCCAGGAGTCCGTGTATGCAAAGCTTGTTGTTAATGATGGGGCGGCGGGAAGCGCGGTACAAAGACTTAGGAGGCATCGTCCGCCGTCCGGTCTCGTGCAAGTGTTGCGTGTGACTGAATCTCAGTTTTCGACCATGGAGTACATAACGGGTAGCCGCGAGGCCCATGAGGAGATAGACACAATGGAGGAGCTTCTGGTTTTATGAAGCTCGTGTTTTCAGGGCTTGAACACCCGGTGGAGCTAACGGCGGGGGAGACATCGGTTTTGCAAGTCGAGAACTCGGCTCTGTTCGCACGGATTGTAGTTTCTTTGCAAAACGGATTGGGGCGCCAGGCGATGGAGCCTTATTCCCTTTGGAAAGACGATGAGGAGATTAAGCCCGGCAGCGCTCTAATGGTGGTGCCTGATGCGCTGAATCTTCCCTGGGATGACCGTGCGCTTGTGTCCGCAGTCACCAAAAGAGTTGAACGTGAGTTCCTAGAAGACGAAGATTTGCGCATGCAGGTGGAAGAGGCGGAACGTGCAATAAAGATGCGTTTAGGTGGATTGAACCTTGGCTTTAATGCCGATTTGGGGTTTGGTTTAGAATGGGATTTGAAGCGCTACCTCAAGTTTTTAGGATTTGGCGCAGCGCCTCAAGAAGACAAATCGTTCCTTGATAATCTGCTGAATTTTCTTTCATTTGCTCTTGACGCTGGCTGCAGAAAGACAATCGTATTTGTAAATCTCAAAACTTTTTTGACGGAAAATGAGCTGCAAACGCTCTATGACCACGTGTTTTTCCTTAAGTTGAGCCTGTTGCTCCTGGAGAATAAAAAGGATACCATGGCTTACGGACATGAACATAAACTAACGGTTGACCTGCAGTTTTTAGAGCATTGAAAGAACTGACCGGTTAGATTGAACGTCCCGTCGCAGTAGGGAATTTGCTCCAATGGTTTTGGAGCAGTGTCGATCTAACTGGTAATCAAACCAGCTCCTCGTCAGAGCACCCCATGAACAGGTTTTGGAGCAGTGTCGATCTAACTGGTAATCAAACGTACTCGATGTCCACCCCTACCGCCGGTACGTTTTGGAGCAGTGTCGATCTAACTGGTAATCAAACCGGTCACTGGTTCGTAGAGATGAACGGGGTGTTTTGGAGCAGTGTCGATCTAACTGGTAATCAAACGACTAAGACCATGAGCAATTGTACTACTTAGTTTTGGAGCAGTGTCGATCTAACTGGTAATCAAACCTGTTTTGTTTGGTTTGGAAAAGTTTTTTGGTTTTGGAGCAGTGTCGATCTAACTGGTAATCAAACCTTTGCCTACGGTTACTACCTGGCCTGCGAGTTTTGGAGCAGTGTCGATCTAACTGGTAATCAAACGCAAAGCACCAGCTTATCGAAGGTATTTAGTTTTGGAGCAGTGTCGATCTAACTGGTAATCAAACTCGAGCCTAGCGATAACGTGACCATGCCCGTTTTGGAGCAGTGTCGATCTAACTGGTAATCAAACTGTGAGAGTCAAATCTTCTAAGTCCTGCATGTTTTGGAGCAGTGTCGATCTAACTGGTAATCAAACGCTTGTGCGGTCTGTTCCATGCGCTAGGAAGTTTTGGAGCAGTGTCGATCTAACTGGTAATCAAACGCGCTTGAGACGTTCATCACGTGCCGTAGGTTTTGGAGCAGTGTCGATCTAACTGGTAATCAAACACAAGGGCGAGAGCTACGGCAAAGATGCCAGTTTTGGAGCAGTGTCGATCTAACTGGTAATCAAACCCGCGACAACGCGGCAATCGCAGCGGTCGTGTTTTGGAGCAGTGTCGATCTAACTGGTAATCAAACAATCTCGATTAGTTCTCAGTCCGCCTATAAGGTTTTGGAGCAGTGTCGATCTAACTGGTAATCAAACTAACGATGTTGGCTATACATCATCAGAGTTGTTTTGGAGCAGTGTCGATCTAACTGGTAATCAAACTGATAGACATGCGATCACATCCAAAAATCTGTTTTGGAGCAGTGTCGATCTAACTGGTAATCAAACCTCCATCGGCAACGGCGGCTTCCAGAACCGTTTTGGAGCAGTGTCGATCTAACTGGTAATCAAACCTGGTAGAAGGAGCGCAGCGCGGTCTGCATGTTTTGGAGCAGTGTCGATCTAACTGGTAATCAAACCAACACCCAAAAGGCCCTGTCTAGCGGTCTGTTTTGGAGCAGTGTCGATCTAACTGGTAATCAAACCACCGTAGGCTATTTTGTTCGCGGAAGATGGTTTTGGAGCAGTGTCGATCTAACTGGTAATCAAACCGAGTTGAAGAGTACCAGCGTTGGTTGGAGTTTTGGAGCAGTGTCGATCTAACTGGTAATCAAACGATTGAGCGCTGGCACGCCCTGATGTACTCGTTTTGGAGCAGTGTCGATCTAACTGGTAATCAAACGGCCGTGCTGTCCGGGTCCAGGTGCTTCTTGTTTTGGAGCAGTGTCGATCTAACTGGTAATCAAACAATGCTACTACGACCGTTCAGTAGCTCGTTGTTTTGGAGCAGTGTCGATCTAACTGGTAATCAAACGACCGCGCGGAAGTTGGTAAAGGTCTGGAGGTTTTGGAGCAGTGTCGATCTAACTGGTAATCAAACCGGTAAGCGTGGAGAGCCGTAGCGCGGTAGGTTTTGGAGCAGTGTCGATCTAACTGGTAATCAAACATGCACCGGCGCATGCGGCGTCGAGCTTTAGTTTTGGAGCAGTGTCGATCTAACTGGTAATCAAACACTCCCATTTTGATTTAGGATTGGGTGATCGTTTTGGAGCAGTGTCGATCTAACTGGTAATCAAACCTCTTCGATACCTTGACATACCAGGCGTGGGTTTTGGAGCAGTGTCGATCTAACTGGCAATCAAACCGACGACTCGGCGTACATCGGCACCAACGTGTTTTGGAGCAGTGTCGATCTAACTGGTAATCAAACACGCCGTCCATCTTACGCTCGAGCGATGCGTTTTGGAGCAGTGTCGATCTAACTGGTAATCAAACCATCGTGCGCTGGGTGTTGAGGCGGTGGAAGTTTTGGAGCAGTGTCGATCTAACTGGTAATCAAACTGCTCATTGCTCTACCTCCTTCGGCTCCCAGTTTTGGAGCAGTGTCGATCTAACTGGTAATCAAACTAATCTCTATCGTCATTCCCGAAAAGAAAGTTTTGGAGCAGTGTCGATCTAACTGGTAATCAAACTGCTCATTGCTCTACCTCCTTCGGCTCCCAGTTTTGGAGCAGTGTCGATCTAACTGGTAATCAAACAATCATCGTCTGGTGGTGGTGCTGCGCCTTGTTTTGGAGCAGTGTCGATCTAACTGGTAATCAAACTCGTGTGCCCCAAGGCGGTGATCCCGGTGTGTTTTGGAGCAGTGTCGATCTAACTGGTAATCAAACGAAAGCAATGCCCGGGCAGGGCAGATAATAGTTTTGGAGCAGTGTCGATCTAACTGGTAATCAAACCTTCCGCCGTGTACAACCCCGTGTCGCAGGTTTTGGAGCAGTGTTGATCTAACTGGTAATCAAACCGATGTCCTGCATGGTCAGATCCTCTCCCGTTTTGGAGCAGTGTCGATCTAACTGGTAATCAAACTTCCACTGCCGCCGTCCGTGCCATCAACTCGTTTTGGAGCAGTGTCGATCTAACTGGTAATCAAACTACCGATTCGATTCACGGAGGTGAGACGGAGTTTTGGAACAGTGTCGATCTAACTGGTAATCAAACGAGATCACCAAGGCTCAATACAGGTCCTGGGTTTTGGAGCAGTGTCGATCTAACTGGCAATCAAACCGACGACTCGGCGTACATCGGCACCAACGTGTTTTGGAGCAGTGTCGATCTAACTGGTAATCAAACACGCCGTCCATCTTACGCTCGAGCGATGCGTTTTGGAGCAGTGTCGATCTAACTGGTAATCAAACTTGCCGAGACTACCTGTCACACAGTGCAGAGTTTTGGAGCAGTGTCGATCTAACTGGTAATCAAACGGTGGGGAAGCCACCGCTGTCCGTGCTCAGGTTTTGGAGCAGTGTCGATCTAACTGGTAATCAAACGACCGTGTACAGTGCCGAGCTGGACTACCGGTTTTGGAGCAGTGTCGATCTAACTGGTAATCAAACAAGCGACGACACACATATGATGGTCGTTTTGTTTTGGAGCAGTGTCGATCTAACTGGTAATCAAACAATCCCAAAGTGATTTGATTGTGTTCAGGGTTTTGGAGCAGTGTCGATCTAACTGGTAATCAAACTAACCGTTTGCGAGTGACCTAAAAATGCATGTTTTGGAGCAGTGTCGATCTAACTGGTAATCAAACTCCGAATAGTCACCGTAGAGGTCATACTCGTTTTGGAGCAGTGTCGATCTAACTGGTAATCGAGCCTCTGTTCAGATACAAGGAGGGTTACAGTGGCTGCTACACCGCACTTTGGAATAAGGTACACGCAAGACCTGGCCGGTGACTACAGCGACTACATTGTTGACTCCGCTGGCCTTCTCAATTCGCAACTCGCATCCCATGAAATGAGCTTCTTCGATAGCTGTGATTTTCGTCGGCAGGTTATCGATGGGAAGTACTGCTGGGATATGTATGGCTGGGGCGTCCCGTACGGGCCCGCGCATGAGTTCGAACCGTATGGATTGACGACGACGGCGTAGGGCTTGAAAACTACGACTATGTCTGCACGAGCTGGGAGGATCGCGACGGTTGGCCCTATGCCGCCATCGACGGCGACCTCCTCGAGGAGACATACGCATGATGGTCCGCACCTTTTTGTCTGGCGGTGTGATGTGAGGGCGCGATTTCGATGTCGTGAGGTATGTCCTCATGACATCGAAGTCGCCGAGGGCAGGACGGACGAGATCGTCCTCTGCTCCGGCCGGTACGATATTAGACAGATCGCCTTCCACGTCGAACTCCTGAGGGGCTACTGTCACGTTGGGGCGGAAGTGTCCTATGATGACTTCGGGGGGGGGGGGGAGTCTCAAGGATTTTGGAGCAGTATCGATTTAAATGTTAGCCAAACCGAACGCATAGCGCAAAGCGAGAACGGGCGCGGTCGTGATGTGTGAACTACGCCTGATATTGAGAAAGGATCAATCATGGCCATCCAAAAAGGCGTGGCACGCTACACAGACCTGGAGGGCACACCATTCGAGATATTCGAGGTGCCCGACAAGCTCGACCAGTCACTAGTGGTGGTTGACCCATCCACCCATCCGTTCGGGTTCCTGCTGCAACATAAGCAGTTTGAAGACCCCGAGCTCACGTGGAGCGGTGAGATCGAGCGCGAGGTCGTAGCCGGACTGCTGCGCATGGACGAAAACGCCGAAGTCTGGGCCGATGCTTGGGGATGGTGGGATCTCGACGTTTACCATCGCTGCAAACGAGAGGGCACGCTACCGGAGCAGAAGAAGAAGCGCCGCAGGAGCGCATAGGAGGAATGATGAAACGAGTCGAGCAGTCCGAGATTGTCTGCGCCATGGTTGAAGACGGCACCATGACGCGCCGAGAGGCAAGCGCCGCGGCAAACCGAAACCCCACGTATGTATCCAACGCACAACGTAAACGAGAGCCGTCCATCGGAACCGTGGCGCTGATCGCAAACGTGTACGGTCTGGATGTGGCTTTGAATGACCGCGAGACGAACGAGACGCGCTATATCATCGAGCCGCCGAAATAGACAACAAGGGACGAACGAGAAGCCACAAAAAGCTCCCGTAGCGTGGTTACTGCGGGGGCGATTTGCTTATTGCGGCTAAAAGCCAAAATACTCGATGATGGTTACCGCGACGAGTTTTGGAGCAGTTTCGATCTAGCCGGTAATCAAACGGCCGCCATCAGTCCAACGCCCCCATGTCGTAACCCACGCGGCCGTTGACGTCCACCTCGCACGCCTCGATGGCCTGCACCGGAACGCCGGCGCACCCGAGCGTGCAGCCGTCGTCGGGCTTGACCTCGTCGCCGCGCTGCGTGCAGATGTAGGAATCCGGGAACGTGAAGCCAAAACCGAGCCTCACGGCACAGTCGCCGCAGCTCGCACATGTGAATAGCTCTTTCATGCCTGCCCCAATCTCTATGCGGGCAGTGTCGCGGCACGGTCACGCGGCATGAAAAAAGCCACGCCGTGGCGGGGCTTTAGGTGCTCTAGTAGACCGCTTCGGGCTCAGGCTTGAGCTTAGATGGCTTGCCGGTCTTCAGGCACTTCTCTATCTCGGCGATAGGGTCGCTCATGCAGTAGGCGTGGCATCTTTCATGGAAGGTCTGCTCGTACTCACGCATGAGGCAGTCCAGCTTCTCGCTGTCCTCCTTGCTTAGGTAGATGTACATGTCAGCCCCTTCCGGCTCGTCCGGCATCTTGTCGGATATCTTAGCCGATTACAGAAAATAGAGCCCTATTTGTTCGGTAATGGAGGAGCTAATCGATGACCACAGTCTCTGGACACATTTCGCCAAAGAGTTGATCGATATCATCGTAGGCGTCTGCCAGCTCTCCTTCGGTGGCTTTGCGAACGAACCAGTCACGCTCGCCAGGTTTGGTTATAGCAACCCATTTGAGTTGCTGGTAGCTGTATTTCGCGAACGCAATCCATTGCGGGTAGTTGATAGCCATGGGGTTCTTGGTGAAGACTAGCTTTCCGGCGTTCACGGCTGTGGCCGCGCAATGGGCGGTGAAGAGCATTGTTGCGAGCTTGGGGTTCTTGCTGGGTTCGGTTGAGAACGGGATGGCATCCTTTATGGTCAGCCCTTCTTTTACCTTGCGGATCGTGTAACAGAGCCTGACCACGACTTCGACTATGGCGACGGGGACCGAGGTTGAACAGAAGTGAATGAAATCGTAGCCCTCGAAATACATGCCCTGGACAATTTCTGCAACCGTTTGTTCTTCTTCGCCTATGCTACCAAACTGCATGATGTTGAACAGCTCCATGAGTGGTGCGGGCAGGCCCATGGAGGTTGTGATGTCCGACTTGAGATGGATGATCTGCTTTGCGATAGCGGCGAAAATATCGGCCTCCTTACGTCCTGTGTAACATTCCATCACTTGGGATACGATCTTGCCGTTCTTATCGATGGTGGTCATCCTGCCCGTGAGGATGTCCGACACGCCGAAGACGAAGCCAAGCAGCGGGTCGTGTCCAAGGGATAAGAGCCTGTGGTAGTAGGCCGAGAGGCCTTCCACCAGCGTGTCGGTGTTTCTGTTGTCCTGAGCGTCGTAGGGAACCTTGCTTACCTTGGAGTTCGCAAGCCTCTCCATCTCATTGGGCGGGAAACGCTTGTCGAAGTAGTCACGGATGTAATCGGAGAGACGGCCTGCCTTCAGGCCGTCGTGGGTCTTCTGGGGGATTCCGACGAGCAGGATGTCCACGGCTGCGGCTAGAAAGCCGGCGCTCGCGGCTATGGCCACGTCGACGGCGTCCATGCGATGGATCTGGTTGTACTGCTCGTTTAATGCCAGGACCTCCTCGCGGTTGGCTTGAAGTTCTTCTTCTGTGAAGAGGTCTTCGAGTTCGGCAGACCCGTTGCCCGCTTGCAGGGCTTCGTCGAGTATCTGATTCCATGTGGGGACCATGAGCGGCTGACCGGTGCGGACGGGCTTTGCGCCCTTGTTGCGTTGAGGGAGGTCGTAGCTGAGCGACGCCAGCAGCTTCTCGCTGCTGGCAATACGGCCTTCGATTTCTTCGGCCGATGGGAATGAAATCGACTTGATCTGGTCGTCTTGGTGGGCAAGGACGGCGTTGATCTCCTTCTCGCCGTTGGAGTATTCGTACCTACTCATCTTGAATCGCCAGGTCGCTCTTGAGATCTCGCACCGCCCTTTCGAGCAGGACGTTGAGAGACTGCAGGTACTCGAGGCGCTCAACGCCTGCGTCTGACTCGTCCTTGAGCGCTTGGATAATCGCCTGGTGCTTGGCAAGCGCCTCTTTGTACAGGCGCTCCTTCTCCTGGCCCATTTGTTTGTTCTTAAGGTGGGACGCGACCGCGACGCCCGTGCCGGCTGCGATGGCCACCGGCGCCGCGAGCACGAAGACGCCCGCGACCATGCCTCCGCCCACGATGCCACCGGCCGCCGCAAGACCTGACGTGATGCCTGCGGCGGAAAGACCGACGGAGCCGAGGCCGTACAGCGCCATGAAGGAGCCAGCGCCTCCAACGCCTGCGCCCAGGGCGCCAGCCACGACCTCGGGAATCGTACTTTTCTTGATCGTACGGCTCTTGTCGTCAAGCGCCACCGCGACATCGTTGATTACGTTTACGACGGGCTGAAGGGACCCAATCGTCGTGAAGTTATTTTTATGGCCCTCTTGGTCTTCCTTGATTTGCTTTATCTGGGTTCCGGCATTCTCCAATGCCCACGATGCGCCCTCTTGGATACTCCTGGCAGTGCCACCGGCTACCAGACTGGCCTTTTCAGCGATGTCGGCGGCTGCGGAGTCGGCTGAGTTGGCGACGTCGCCGATTGTCTTTCCGATGGAGCCGGCTGCATCCCCGATTGCCTTGCCGGCAGAGTCGGCCGTTTTCTGAATTTCGGCCAATGGGTCGAAGCCTTTGTCGAAGAGTCTCACGGAAGCTCCTTCCGGATGCTTATCGTTTATATGGTCAACGCTGCTGGTTTTCCACCATTCTAGCGCGCCTACTGAAACCGGCATTCAGCTTCCAACTGATTTGTGGTCGCCTTGGATGATGACCTGGATGATGAAGGCGGTGGCTGGGGCCACTCCTGCTTGGGAACTTCGTGTATGGGGTCAATTTTGATGGTGCTCATCGGAAGGGCAGGATGGCTAACGACGTGGAGTTCATCCAGCGCGATTTCCGCAACTACACCGCCGGGGCAGCCGCATCTCAATAATCCTGGTTCGCTGAGCCGGCACTGAGGCGTCGGGGCGCAACAACCCGTTGTACTTCTCGCGAATCTCATCGGCAAGAGCTTCCGCCCGTTATTTCATCGATAAGGACGGCACGCTGTGCGAATTGGTGAGAGAGGGTGGCGTTGCTCAGCTTGCCGGCGTTGGGCGTCCAGCCTGTGCTCGGTTGGAATGGAGGTCGGGACAATACGCTTGTCGCGCTGATGGCGAGCATCCATAATCGCTGCGGTTCGCCTGCCGATGACGTAATCCGACACTGTGGCGTGGCGGACAAGCTGTACCCGTCGTCGTATGTAAACGCCTTAAAATGCTCGGCGCGCGCCGTGCTTGGGCTTATTCCGACGTAGTCTCCCTCGCCTTTTCGATGTGCTGGCGGCGTTCTGTATAATGGCTTTTATTGTCGAAACGGGTGCTAGGAGCGCTTGAATGAGAATGAAACGCGCGTTGCTTGTCGTGCTGTGCGCCGTCGCTGCTCTATCGGTTACATTACCCACAATCACACTGGCGGAGGATTCAAGCAGCAACGGTTCCGAGGACAACAAGTACTACTACGACAAGGTTGTCAACACGGGCCTGGACAACGGCTATTCGGAATCCAACAGCATCAAAGAGGGGGACCCCCACTTCGGATGGAAGCTTGGCAGGTTCGTCGTCAGCGGCTTCACGAGCAGAGCGGGCGACGATGTCCCCGTGTTTCTTAAAAACAGTGGCGATCGGGTTGAGCTTAGCTTTCAGCTCAATCAGAGTATCGATTCCCTGAACGGGGACGACAAAAGGAAAATCTCCAGCGACGGAAACGGGTACGACGAGCATTTCGGCATTCCCAAGACTGATTTCGGCCACGGCGTCCTCATAACCATGCACACCGATTACCAGAATGTCTCAACCGAGCCCACCGTCAGCACTGAATACCTTTCGAGCGTCAAAGTCGGCGCCAACACCCATATCGACATGTACGAGGAGGGTGATTACGAGGTGGCTCTCGACTACGAGATCGAGTCGCCAGGCCTCCTGCCGTTCAGGCCGGCCTACAACAACTACCGCATCTTCTTCAAGTTCAAGGTACGCAACAGCAACACTATGATGTTCCTCTTCGACACTGCGACGAATAACGAGCTGTTCAACGGCTCAGTCACCTCGAGTGGCTTTCGGATTGACATGGCTGGGTCACACTACCTTGACGTAAGTGTGAAGAGGGAGGTTCTCAACAGCACCGGCGATGGCCTTACCGAGGACGTGCGCTTCAACAAGACGGCGACCGACGGTGCGGTGTTCGAAGACGAGGGCATATACACGGTGACCGTGAAGAACCCCAATACGGGTGAGGAGGCCACGACCAAGAGGATCTATGTGGGTACAAACGATGCCATGAAGGCCTCGGTCGCCAACAACATGACACTTGCCGAGGCCCAGGAGCGGATTGCGGAGGGCGCGACCGTCGCAGACGACGGGTCGTTCAGGCCCGCCTCGAAAAAGACCGACGCGTCGGCCAATGAGGTCTCCGGCAAGAATGGGGACGCCGCCAGCATGGGCGGCCCTGTTATCGCCCTGCTCGCTGTGGGCTTAGTCCTCATTCTCGCGTTCATCGTGATAGCTCGGTGCAAGAAGATAGCTGTTGCTGAAGTTTCCAGCGAATCTGGGCCCGCTGTGCCCGATACGGATCTCGATGGCGAGGAAGGCGGTGATGAGTGATGAGGCGAGCCATTACCCTGATACTCGTCATCGCGATGGCAGTGTCCGGGCTTCCGGGCTGCGCGTCCTCCACCGAGCAGTCTGGAGGGTCGTCTGGCGTGGGAGCATCCGGATCGGTGAATGAGGTCGCCGCCATTCAGACGGCAGGCCTCGAGTTCGAGGCCCTTTCCGACCCTGATCTTCAGCGCTACGTGGCGGATGCCGTATATTCTGACCTTGTCCAGAAGATTGATTCCGATGAGTACTACGTCGAGAACGTTCAGACAACATATGTCTCGAAAGAATATCTTGAGGAGCTCTCCTACAACACTCAGTCGAACATTTACTTTGGCTATACGCTTGCTGATCTTGAAGAAGCCTTCGGCGGCGAACGCTACGTCTTTACGCTTGGTGAAGACGGCCGGACCACTGTCAAGGCATTCGAGGGCTACGATGACACCTACGACCAGGTGGTGAGGAACATCGCCGTCGGCACGGGGGTCATCCTTGTGTGTGTCACGGTATCCGCTGTTACCGGCGCCGCCGGGGCGCCTGCTGCAAGCGTGATATTTGCTGTCTCGGCCAAGTCCGGAGCGGTGGTCGCGCTGTCCTCCGGCGCCATCAGCGGCGTTTCTGCTGCCATCTTCAAGGGCATCGAGACGGGTGACATGGATGAGGCTCTGAAGGCCGGTGCTTTTAGCGGCAGCGAAGGCTTCAAGTGGGGCGCGATTGGTGGGGCGCTGTGCGGAGGCGCCGAGAAGACCCTGGCTCTAAGGGGTGCCACCACCGGTGGCTTGACGATAGACCAAGTCGCGTCCATTCAGAAGGAGTCTGGGCTCCCGCTCGATGTCCTCAAGCAATTTAACGACATGGATCAGTACGAGATTATCAAAAACGCAGGGCTTACCCCCAAGATGGTCAACGGCGAGACGGCTCTTATTCGCGATATCGATCTCACCTTTACTGATGAGATGGGACACACGAACCTTGAGAGGATGAAGGAGGGCCTGGCGGCACTCGATCCCGCTACCGGAGAGCCTTACGAGTTGCACCATATCGGGCAACAGGTCGACTCGACCCTGGCGATCCTTACGCAGGAGGAGCATAGGCTCGGAGGAAACTCGAAGATTTGGCATAAGTTGACGAAGTCCGACGTACACGCCGATGGGAACAACTGGGACTCTAAGAGGAAGGCCTTCTGGGAGTACATGGCGCAGGTGTTGGAATAGTAGGGTATTGGGATGAGCGACGTATACCAGGGCCTTTCTGGGCTTCCGAACTTCAGATGTCTGGGCGCGGCTGACTCCGGCGCGATTACCGAGGCTGAGGCAAAGCTGGGGTTGAGCTTTTCGAAGGAATATAGAAGCTACCTCGAGTCCTGCTCCTTTGCCAGCGTCAATGGGCACGAGCTCACGGGTATCTGTAAATCGCCGAGGCTTGATGTTGTTGGCGCAACGCGAGCGGAACGTGGAAACTGGCCCGACATCGACCCTTCTTGGTATGTCCTGGAGCGAACGGGCGTTGATGGCATCGTCGCATGGCAGGACGCGGATGGTGTTGTCTACTTTTCCATTCCCGGGTTCGGATGCACGGTGGTTTGCGATTCGCTTCTTGAATACGCTAAACGCTAAAGGCTGAACGTGGGTTCAATCGGTGGGCAACTCTAGCCTAGCGATGTCAGCCGCCAGACTTTGCTCTTTAGGGCGGGCCATGCAGGGTTTTTCAATGCCACGGCAGGATATTGTTGCGAATGATGGATTGTTGGGCGCTGCGGTATAGGAAACTCATCGGTGCCGTACCTGTGAGAGGGTCCGTATCTCGAAGCCATTTATTACTCTTGTTAGCGCCTGCTTGCGTATCCCCGAGATGCGCGCTTGCCGTTTAGTTCGCCCCAATGCGCTAAGCTGAAAGCGAGTCGGAGGAGCTAAGGTTTTCTCGCCTATATGTAACCCTCCGGCTCTTGTATACCGATGTTGCCAGATCTAAATAAACGGTGGGACGGCTGCAAAAGAGCCGCCCCACCGGGTAAAATCAAGGTGTGCCGCGGAACCCGCTCCTCAGCGCTTAAACTTCGGAGACGCGGGCAACGCAGGAGCTAATGTCTAAAGGGCCGGCAGCAACCGGCCCTTTTCTACGACCCCCTTCTCCACCCATCCCCTGGTTTGGAACAGTGTCGATCTAACGGGCAATCAAACCTCTAGCTCTCTTTGAATTGGGTAGTCATCTGCCCGAAGAAACTAAGTTCGGATGGCTCATAAAGGAGCAAGTCGGCGTCCGCGGTCTTGTAGACTCCGCAGGGAAGATAACGCCCGTCGGGGAGGACATAGAGGTCTCCTTCCTCCTTCAGCCCTGCTGGGAGTAGCGGAATCTCGTGCTCGTCCACTTGGAACTCATCTATGCGTGCAATCTTCCTCTCCACCATGCCTCCTGGCTTGTTTCTGCGATCGCGTCGAAAATGTTGGTGTAAGGGTGACACCCTAGCGCCCGTTTAACGAAGAACGGCCTTCGTCCTAGAATCTGAAATCACCACAACAACAGGTTCTAGGAAAGGA